>CAYJMI010000031.1:0-30488 GCA_964371285.1 uncultured Vicingus sp.
CTCGATACACCACGCAAAAAGCGTGGCACTCGAATTGACAAATTTTCTTACAAATACACAACGGGTATATTTTACTAACAACTAACAATTAATTACTAACTTAAATTTTACATTATGAATTTGAAGAAAATTTTAATCTCAGGCATTGTAGGAAGTATTCTTTATTTCCTTTTAGGATGGGTTTTTTATGGTATGTTATTTACCGAAATTTATCCAAGTGAAGGCGAACCAAACTTATTGTTTATTTATATGGGCGGTTTAACTTTTGCATTATTAATTGCCTACGTTTTTGTTCAATGGGCAAACATTTCAACGGCAATTACCGGAGCAGTAGGTGGTGCAACTATTGGTTTATTTTATGCCTTAAGCATGAACTTTTTTATGTACTCCAGCATGGAAGTAAATTATGTTAACATTACCTTAGATGTAGCTATTACCTTGGTAATGTCTGCCATTATTGGTGGTGTAATGGCAATGATAATTGGAAAATTAAAATAAAAAACTATTTATGTATTTGGATGGCTTTACTCAATAAGAAGTTGAGTAAAGCTATCCACTTTTGGGTGCTTTGCTGAACAAAATGCATAAACAGTTGAGTATATAAATAAGTTGTGGATAAGTGGGCAGGCTTCCTCCAGAAGAAATCGTCCTTCACTGACAGACAAAAATATTAAATGAGTACTCCAAGAAATCATCACTATGTTTCGCAAGTTCTAATTCGAAAGTTCTTAGACAGCGACAATAACCTTTACACGTATAGCAAAGTAAACTCTTGTTTTGAAGAAAAAATATTGACAAGGTTTGACTTCGCTGAAAAAGATTTAAATTCTACAATCAATAAATTCGGGGAAGTTGACCATAGTTCTGTAGAGGAAACTTTGAATAAACACATTGAAACTGATTTCAATAAACACTATGACAAAATAATAACTGCTATAACTTCTGAAAATTATTCCGACATTAATACATCAATGGAATATCTTATGCGAATGGGCATTGTCGGTGACATGCGAACTCCACAACATCAAATTGAAACTCACAATAGTATAATGGGGACTTTCAGAATGATATATGAACACGTGCCAGATGAACTTAAAGCACAAATAGAACATTTTGAAAATCATACCGCTGGAATTAAGAATAAACTTCCTATTGATTACAAAGAAATCAGCGATAAAGTTCTTGAATTAATGGGAGAGAAAATTTATTCGATTTTTAATGTGCCACAGACAGACTTTTTTTTCCTCCCAGACTGCTCGTCAGTTGTAATTAGGTCGCAGCTTGAAGAAGATACTATTCTAAATGGTGAAGTATTACTAAATCCAAGTAGACCAATTGGAACTATAATTTTTCCTGTTAATAGTAAATTAGTTATTGTCGCTCAAGCAGCTAAAATCTGTCCACAGGAAACGCATGGTATTTACGAACTTTCGAGTGAGACAGTAGAAAGCTATAATAAAATGTTCTTAAATGCTGCTCGTGACAAAGTTATTTGCCGAGACAAAGACTATTTAAAACAATTTATCGACAGACATGTAAATAATGCGTAAGCTGTTTACGTCCCCCGCTGCCGCCAGCGTCTCGCTGGTGGTTTAAACTTAAAAAAACATGAGATTCCGTCCGTCAACCGACGGACGTAATGACGCATTGAATGAGATTTGTTGCAAGTGGGCTATGGTTTATGATCTTACCTTAAAACTAAACTTGTTTTGTAAAATATAGCTGTAAATTATTGCAATTATTAAAGTAATAAACCTTGATGGGGTTGGGTAAATTTTAAGTACATCAACAAATAATTTCATACAAAGGTAACTCAATACGAAACCGCTTAAACCAACCATTAAATATCTAATTAATTGTATTCTGCCTGGCAAATTCGATTCTTGAAATGTAATGTATTTATTTAGGGCAAAACCCGTAATAAAAGTAATGGGGAATACAAAAAACAACGATGCTATGTGTGGGCTGAGTACCACAAAAAATAAATCGACATTTTGTTTTTGTAACACAAAATTGTAGCACAAAAAATACAAACACATGTCCAACACCACATTGCTTCCACCACAAACGGCATAACGATATGTTTTTAAAGGCAAAAACCGTTTAAAAATAAAATAAAAAGTATCTATTATGCGAATTAGTAACTGTTGCATTTTACAAAAATAAATTTTCTCTAAACTTTTGGGCTACACAAAAACCATTTTTTTACCGGTTTTGATACTTCGGTAATGCTCAAGGTGTCGGCAGCTTCGGCAATGTCTAAAATGGTATTATTTTTTAGTAAAATATTAATCTTATCCATTTTGGAGTTGTATGCATTGTTTACAATACTGCCTTGAAACACAAAATAACCGACTTCGTTTTTGTTGAGTTTAAGTTTTTCGGCAACTTTTAAAGTTAGTGTATCTATTTCAGGTTTTTCAAATCGTTTGTTTTGTAAAGCAATTCTGTACAATTTTCGATTTACCATCATTTTACACAAATGAGAAAGTACTTTGTCATCGTGATTTTGCCAAACTTTTACCGAAGTCATAATATCGTAATCATCTAAGGCAGCAAAGGTTTTCAACAGTTTATTGTTGTTCTGAAAATCAGCCAACGTATAGTTGTTGTACAAAAAAACGTGTAAAGCAGGAGTACAAAACAGTTCTTTCTTATTCACAGCCAATTCTTTAGCTCGTTTCAATATATTTACCAGCAAGTTTTCGGCAGATAAAACTGTTTTATGCAAATACACTTGCCAATACATTAATCGACGGGCAATAATAAATTTTTCTATCGAATAAATTCCTTTTTCTTCAATAGCCAGTTCATCTTTTTTAACAGTAAGCATTTTAATAATTCGGTCGGTGCTAATTACACCCTCCGAAACACCCGTAAAGAAACTATCCCGTCTTAAATAATCTAATCTATCCATATCTAACTGACTAGAAACCAATTGGTGCAAGAATTTTTTGTGGTATTCGTTTCTAAAAATTTGTAACGCTAAATCAAGTTTTCCTTTAAACTCTTTGTTCAATTCGTCCATAAAAAGAGTAGAAATTTCTTCGTGCGAAACTCCACTAACAATACTATGCTCTAATGCGTGAGAAAAAGGACCATGACCTATGTCGTGCAACAAAATAGCAATACAAACGCCTTTGGCTTCGTCGTCGGTAATATTGATGCCTTTAGAACGAATAACCTCAACTGCTTTGGTCATTAAATACATGGTTCCCATGGCATGATGAAAACGGGTATGTAAAGCTCCGGGATAAACCAAATGAGTTAACCCCAATTGTTTTATTCTTCTTAAACGCTGGAAATAAGGATGTTCTATTAAATCAAAAATTATATCGTAAGGAATTGTAATAAAACCATAGATGGGGTCGTTAAATATTTTCTTTTTGTTTTGAGCTGTCATAAAATTTTTAGGTAGAGTAACGAAAATAATACTGCTCCAAAAATACTACTTTTGTCCCGATAGCTATCGGGAGTAAAAAAAATCTTTTAAAACATAAAACATGGATAAAATAACGATACTTTGGGCTGATGATGAAATTGATTTATTAAAACCACATATTTTATTTTTAGAAGAAAAAGGCTACACCGTATTGTCAACTCAAAGTGGTGATGATGCTTTAGAAATTTTAGATAAAAATCGTGTTGACATTGTTTTTTTAGACGAGAACATGCCCGGATTAAGTGGATTGGAAACGTTAGAAATTATTAAAACAAAAAACCATTCGCTGCCAGTAATAATGATTACTAAAAGCGAAGAAGAGTATATTATGGAAGATGCCATTGGCTCAAAAATTTCGGATTACTTGATAAAACCAGTTAATCCAAACCAAATTTTGCTTTCCATAAAAAAAAATCTGAATACCAATCGGTTGGTAAGCGAAAAATCGACCTCTAAATACCAACAAGAATTTCGACAAATTGGGATGATGTTAAACGAACGTCTTGATTTTAGTGATTGGGCTGAATTATATAAAAAATTAGTTTATTGGGAGTTGGAATTAGACCAATCGAAAGAAACCGGAATGGATGAAATTTTGCAAATGCAAAAAAGTGAGGCCAACAATCAGTTTTGTAAATTTGTTGAACAAAATTATTTTGATTGGTTAGCTCACCCGGAAGATGCTCCAATCATGTCGCCAAATTTATTAAAAACATACATTATTCCTGAATTAAAAAAGAACGAAGCTCCTATTTTTTTAATCTTAATCGATAATTTGAGATATGACCAATGGCAAACCATTAAACCTTTTATTACCGAAGATTTTTGGATAGATACCGAAGATATATTTTACAGTATTTTACCAACCACTACTCAATATGCAAGAAATTCGATTTTTGCGGGTATGATGCCAAGCGAGATTGCTAAAAAATATCCTGATAAATGGTCGAATGATGATGAAGATGGTGGTAAAAATTTAGAAGAACATTTTTTTGTAGAAGAGCAATTAAAACGAAATAATTTAAACATAAAATCATCCTACAACAAAGTATTAAATTTAAGTTACGGAAACAAAGTTTTGGGAGATATCCCCGGCTTATTTAACAACCCTTTTAATGTGATTGTATACAATTTTGTGGACATGCTTTCTCATGCAAGAACCGACACGCAGATTATTAAAGAATTAGCTGCTGATGAATCTGCTTATCGTTCGGTAGTAAAATCATGGTTCGAACATTCGCCAATAATAAGTACACTAAAAGAAATTGCTGCAAGAGGTGGAACGGTGTTCATTACTACCGACCATGGCTCAATACGTGTAAAAGATGCTGTAAAAATTGTTGGCGATAAAGAAGTAAATTCAAATTTGAGGTATAAACAAGGCAGAACACTTAATTATAACCCAAAAGAAGTGTTTGAAGTTAAAAATCCCGAAACTGCTCATTTACCAAAAATTAACATGAGTCAATCGTTTGTTTTTGCCAAAGGAGAAAGCTTTTTCGCCTATCCAAACAATTACAATCATTACGTTAAATATTACAAAGATACGTTCCAACACGGAGGAATTTCTTTAGAAGAAATGTTGCTTCCTATTGTAAAATTATCTCCAAAAAAATAAGGTTTCTAATAGATGGAGTTTATTGCAAAAAACATTGATGATTTAGACCAAATTTGTGGTAGCTTAATTGAGAAATTTAAACACAAAGTAGTTTTATTTTATGGTGAAATGGGTGTCGGAAAAACTACCTTAATTAAGCAACTGTGTAAAAATTTGGGTGTGAGTGAACCTACTTCTAGCCCAACATTTTCTATAGTTAATGAATACAAAACCGACGACAATAAAACCATTTATCATTTTGATTTTTATCGTATAAAAGATGAAAATGAAGTATTAGACTTCGGTTATGAAGAATATTTGTACAGCAACAACTATTGTTTTATTGAATGGCCCGAAAAAATACCAAATCTATTACCGAATGATGTTGTAAAGGTTTATATTGATTTGGATAAAGATGGTAATAGGGTAATAAAAGCCCACCCAACCCTCCCGAAGGGAGGGCTTTCGTAGAGGAACGAAACCAGCAACTAGAAACCAGTAACTAGAAACTGAAAACTATTAACTATTTTATTGCTTAATGTCGACTATTTTTTATCTTTGTAATAAACACAAAAATTAACGAATGAAATAGCCATGAGTAAAAGCTCACAAAGAATGATGAAGATAACATGGCGTATTCCATATGGCCTCTTTAATAAAATTAATACCTACATATGAAAAGTTCAGACGAATTATTGAAATCTCTTGCTCAAGGATTTATGCCAAAAGAGGAAATGTTGGAAATTGCTCGTAAAAAAAGTAGTTTACAAATTGGTATTCCTAAAGAGTGTTCCATGCAAGAACGTCGGATTCCATTAGTGCCAGATGCTGTAGCAGTTTTGGTAAATAATGGCCACGATGTAATTATGGAAACTGGTGCTGGTGAGGGTTCAAGTTTTAGCGATAAAGATTATAGCGAAGTCGGTGCTCAAATAGTTTACAGTACGCAGGAAGTTTACAAATCGAATTTAATACTTAAAGTAGAACCACCTACCCTAGAAGAAATTGACATGATGCAAACTGGTCAATTGTTAATTTCTGCCCTACAATTACCCCTTCAACCCAAAGATTTTCTAAAAAAATTAATATCAAAAAAAATTACTGCAATTGCTTTTGATTTTATAAAAGATGCCGATGGGGTTCTACCAATAGTTAATGCAATGAGTGAAATTGCTGGTAATGCTTCTATATTAATTGCCTCCGAATATTTGAGCAACTCTACCAATGGAAAAGGTCAATTAATGGGCGGCATCTCAGGTGTATCGCCAACAGATGTTGTAATTTTAGGTGCTGGCACAGTTGGAGAATTTGCCGCTAAATCTGCCATTGGACTAGGTGCTTCTGTTAAAGTTTTTGATAATAACACACATAAATTAAGACATTTACAAGATGTTGTCGGGCAACGAATTTATACTTCTGTAATCCAACCAAACGTTTTATGTAATGCATTAAAAACTGCCGATGTTGTAATTGGAGCCATCAGTAATAAAATTGGTAGAGCTCCTATTGTTGTTACTGAAGACATGGTTAGTAAAATGAAAGATCGTGCTGTTATTGTTGACATTAGTATTGACAAAGGCGGTTGTATTGAAACATCAGAAGTTACTAGTCATAAAAATCCAATATTTGTAAAACATGGTGTAATTCATTATTGTGTTCCAAATATTGCCTCTCGGTTTTCAAGAACTGCTTCAAATGCACTTAGTAATGTAATTGGTCCAACATTAATTGATACTGGTAATTTTGGTGGGTTGGAAGCTATGATTAGATCCTATGCTGGAATTCAACACGGTGTTTATCTCTTTAAAGGGGTTTTAACCAATAAATATTTAGCTGAAACGTTTAGCTTACCATACAAGGATATTAATTTGTTGTTGATGGCAATGTAGATTAATTAACTAATGTGAAAATGTATCAATGTGCAAATTCACAAACCTCTACCGATAGCTATCGGGATTAACTCTCAACTTTAAACTCTAAACTAAAAAAAATTTGAATTTTGCAGGAAGATTAAAATACTACTTAATAGGCTTTGGCTTAGGTTGCGTGCTTGTTTGGGCAACTTTATATAGGAACAATGACAGACCTTCGTGGTTACCTGAAGGAAGAATTTTAGAGTTTTTAGCTAAAACTGAAGTTATTATCAATGACGATATAAAATGTAAACTGGAATGTAATGCCATTCCAACCGATTTTTTAAATGAAACTTTTTTTAAACATGCAAAAGTAAATTTTGAAGAAAGTGCTACCCAACGCAAACCCTGCCCTGAATACAAAATAACTTCTACCCTACCAAATAATCAAACTATTACTGTTTACATCGAAAACTGCGAATTGTGTGAAGGATGTAGCAAAGAAGGGACAGCAGAATTGAGAAATTTTGAAATAGATAATATTAAACCAACTTGTGAGTGCCCATAATTGCTCATTTTAATTATGAAGTTATTTATAAATGGACGATTTTTAACACAGCATTTAACTGGAGTACAAATTTTTGCTCAAGAAATTTGCAAAGAACTTGACGGTGTTATCGATTATGAGATATTAGTCCCTAGAAATCAACCCATAATTAACAACTCGTTAAATCATAAAATCAAAAAAATTGGTTCCTTAAAAGGGTATTTATGGGAACAAGTTAGTTTGCCTCAATTCATTAAAAAACAACCCGATTGTTTACTGCTTAATCTCTGTAATCTTGCACCTATAAACCTTGAAAATCAGGTGGTTACAATACATGATTTAGCATTTATCAATAATAAAAAGTGGTTTAGTTATCCATTTCAAAAAGCTTATAATTTTATTATTCCTAAAATTGTTAAAAACAGCTTTTCGATAATTACAGTTTCCGAAACAATAAAAAAAGAGCTAATTGATACTTTTAATATTGATTCGAATAAAGTAACCGTAATTTATAACAAAATAAGTCAGGAACTTATTAATGCCCTGCCTAAGCCTCCATTAAAAGAGTATGATTCAAAACAATATTTTTTAATGGTTGGGTCAAACAACCCCAGAAAGAATTTTGCTTTTGTTGAAGAAATATTTACCAACACATTAATTAATGAAACCCTAATTATTGTTGGCAACAATCACTCTAGCTTTAATGCTAAACAACAAGAAAACAACAAAAACATTATTCATCTGAAATATATTAATAACGAAGAATTGGCTTGGTTATATAAAAACGCTAAAGCACTTATCAATCCGTCTTTTTATGAAGGTTTTGGTATTCCAAACATTGAAGCAATGTATTTTAAAATACCCATTTTATGTTCTAAAATAGCTGTTTTTGAGGAAGTTTGTGGTAATTATGCAAATTATTTTGAACTAGAGAATACTTCTGATTTTATTGAAAAAATAAAAAATATTGATTTGAATAACAATTATCAAAACGATAACCGATTCGAGTTTTATCAATCTCAAAATAGAGTGGAACAACTAAAACATATTTTAGATATATGAATATAGCGATTGTACATGATGAGTTAATGAGAAGGGGCGGTGCAGAACAGGTAGTTTTATGTTTTCATAAAGCTTTTCCTCAAGCACCAATTTATACTATGGCGTATCAACCAAATCATACTTATCCTGAGTTTAAAAGTTGTGATATTCGTACCTCATTATTTCAGAAAGTTGTATCGAATGAAAAAAGTATGAAAAAATTATTTTTTCCTTTTGGTGCAATAGCAATGAAACTTTTGGACTTGACAAAATTTGATGTTATTTTAATTTCATCTACTTATGCAGCAAAATACGTTAAAATATCACCAAACACACTTGTAATAAACTATTGTTATACTCCATTTCGTTTAGCATGGAATCCTGAATCTTATGCAGAATATAATAACACATCGGGGATAAAGAGAACAATTTTTGATGTTATTATTAAACTATTACGAAAAATAGACTTTAAGGCAGCTCAGAGAACTAATTATTTTATTGCCATGACTAATGAAACTAAAGAAAGAATTCAAAAAGCATATTTACCTACAAATAAAATTGAACTTATTAAACCTCCTGTTGATTACAACAAATTTTATATCTCCTCTGAAATTAAAGATTATTATTTAGTAGTTTCTCGGTTAGAGTATTACAAAAAAGTTGATTTGGTTATTGAAGCTTTTAATAAATTGGGGTATCCGTTAATTATTGTTGGTAGAGGATCTAAAGAGTCGGAATTAAAGAAGATGGCTAAACCTAATATTGTTTTTAAAAATGGGCTTAGTAATGAAGATATTGCAAAATTATATGCTGAATGTAAAGCTTTTATTTTTCCACAACACGAAGATTACGGCATCACTCCTTTAGAAGCAAATGCTTCAGGAAGACCTGTAATAGCTTACGGTCAAGGTGGTGTGTTAGACACCATGATTCCATATACGAACGATTCGAATATTGCAACAGCCTTGTTTTTCGAAAAACAAGAAGTTGATTATTTAATTGAGGCAGTCCTGTTATCTGAAAACATTAAATTTAATTCTAATTTTATTCGTCATCATGCAGAAAAATTTCATGAAGACATTTTTGTTGATGAGATAAAATCTTTTGTTTTAAAAAAGATTAATGAGAGAAAATGAAGATTTTGATGTTTTGAAAATAAATGTAAAAAACATGTCTAACACGATTCCAAACAAAATTCATTTCGCAATTGTATTGCTTTTAGCTAGTTTTCCTTTATGGAATGCTAAACTAATCCCTGCTCTTATTGGAATATGGCTTGCTTCAAATTTATTTTTAGGTATTTCACAATACAAGAAAATCAAATTAGGGAGTATTAAACCTTTATTGGTTCAAAGTAGTTTGTTTATCATCATATTTATTTGGACAATATTTATAGATAAAAGTAAAGAAGCTCATTATTATTTAGAACGGTCGTTGAGTTTAATAATTCTCCCTGTTGGGTTTTATTTCAACCCCATTCAATTTAATTCTAAACAACTAAACACTATAAAATTAACGTTTTCTGCTGCTTCTCTATTAATCGTATTAGTATGCTCTATTCTAGCAATTATTGATTTGCTAAAAAATTATGGTGCTATCTTACCTCATAATACTATTAGCGAATTAATGAACCATCCCGAATTCGAATTTTACTTTAGATGGGCTTTTGAACGTTTTTCTGAGCTCCATCCAACTTATGCCTCATTGTACTTAGGTTTAGCTGTTCTTTTTATACTTGATATTCTGATTTTAAATTTATCTATCTGCTCAAAAAAACTGATTGTGATAGGTTTTTTAGCAATTGGCTTAATATTGTTATTAATGGCTTTTTTAGCTTCTAGGACACCATTTGTTGCGACAATCATAGTTTCGATGTTGTTGATTTTTATGCGATTAAAAAAGAAAATTTATATTTTATATGCCTTAGCAAGTGCCATTTTTTTAAGTATAATTCTATTTATTTCTATACCATCTTTTTCTGCACGATTATCACAAATATCCATTAGCAACTCAAGTGTGCCAACTGAATCTGGTGTTGGGGATTCATTTAACATGAGGTCTGGAATATTACATTGTAGCCTCAAATTAATTCAACAAAATTGGTTGATGGGCGTAGGACCAGGGAAATCACAAGAAAAATTAGACAATTGTTACATGGAAATTGCTCCTAAAATTTACGAAGGTTTCCATTTTAATACCCATAATCAATTTCTTGGTTATTGGTTAGAAATAGGTATTTTAGGTATTCTTGCGTTGTTATTCATATTATTTATCACTTCATTACAGGGAATAAAAAAGCAAAATTTATTATCACTTTTTATTTGTGTGTTTTTTGCTATTTGTTTTATGACTGAAAATATTATGGTGCGGCAACAAGGAATTGTTGCTGTGGCATTCTTTTTAAACCTATTTTACTTCATAGATTACAAGGCTAAATTAAATAACGAATCAAATTTGTAAAACTTTGTATATCGTAATCTTTAATTTTACCTTTGATTAAAAATTAATATGTTTTGATACGCTACTCCCGCTATATTAAATTTCTTCACATTTTTGGAGATGTATTGCTGCTCAATTTTTGTTATGTTTTGGCTTTTTACCTAAAATTTGGAGCCTTTCAGTCACCTTTTTTGGTAATGTTGTTTTATGTAAATTTAGTTTGGTTATTAGTTACTTCTATTTTTAAACCTTATCGATTAAAACGAACAACAAAATTTCATCAGTTACTGGGCGTCACATTCACAGTATTGTTTTTTCATGTTTTGTTGGTTTTTGCTTATTATGTTTTCGAGCAATCTAATCGATACTCAAGAGAATTGTTAGTGTTAATGTATAGTTTGTTATTTACCGCTTCCTTTTTCTGGAAAATTGGTTTTGTTTTACTTTTAAGATGGTTCAGAAAAAAAGGGTATAATTACAGAAACATTATCTTAGTGATTGATGATGAAAATCCTGTACAAATTAAATCGTACATGGAATCACACAGTGAATTAGGTTATAGAATACTAAAAATATATGAACCAAAAAATCATGAAATGGCTGAATTACAGAGCCAGATTAAACTTTATTGTCGAGAGAACACCGTTCACGAGATTTTTTATGCCATGTCATCCATTCATCATCATCCATTAGTTGATTTGATGAATTTTGCTGAAGAAAACTTTATTAAAATGCGTTTGATTGCGGACTTTAAAAGCATTTTATATAGAACTCTCGAACTCGAACATTTTGATTTAATACCTATTTTAAGTGTAGTTTCTACCCCCTTAGACAAGGCACAAAATCAAATTTTAAAAAGAGCATTTGATATTGTTTTCTCTCTTTTGGTTACTATAATTTTATTGAGCTGGATTATTCCAATTTTAGCTATTATAATAAAATTAAATTCCAAAGGACCTGTCTTTTTTAAACAAAAGAGAACAGGTAGAGGAAACAAAACATTTGAATGTTATAAATTACGTTCAATGGTAGTTAACGACTCTTCTGATACTATACAAGCTTCTAAACAAGACGACAGAATAACTTCTATCGGACATTTTATTAGAAAAACTAGTTTAGATGAATTACCACAATTTTTTAATGTATTGGTTGGAAGCATGTCGGTTGTTGGTCCACGTCCACATATGCTAAAACATACCGAAGAATTTTCTAATGAATTGGAAACCTTTATGTTTCGACATAAAATTAAACCTGGAATTACTGGTTTAGCACAAACAAGAGGTTACCGTGGGGAGACCGACGACTTTGAAAAATTAAGAAATAGAGTAAAAATGGACTTTTTTTACATAAAAAACTGGTCGTTTCTATTTGATTTGGCTATTATTGTAAACACAGTTTTAGATATGTTTAGGGGAGAAAATGATTAACAGATGAATCAGACTACAAATAATAACGAATGGAAGTTTGAAATCTCCTCGAAAAGAACCCTCATAGAGTTTAATCTTAAAGAGGTTTGGAAGTACAAGGATTTACTCGTACTCTTTGTAAAAAGAGACATCGTTACCATATACAAACAAACCATATTAGGTCCGTTATGGTATTTAATTCAACCCTTATTTACAGCACTTATTTTTACAATCATCTTTAATAATGTTGCCGAAATAGATACTGACGGCATTCCTCCATTTTTATATAATTTAGCTGGAATTACTGCTTGGAACTACTTTAAAGATTGTTTACTTGCTACTTCTGACACCTTCAAAAGCAATCAACATATTTTTGGTAAAGTATATTTTCCTCGACTAGTTCTTCCACTTTCTATTGTAATTTCAAACCTTATTAAATTTTGCATTCAGTTTATAGTATTTATTGGTTTTTATTTCTATTATGTTTATAGTGGCGTAGCAATAGCTCCAAACAAATTAGTTTTTCTATTCCCTTTATTAGTTATACTCATGGGGATATTAAGTTTAGGATTGGGAATGATTATTTCATCAATGGTAACCAAATATCGTGATTTGGTATTTCTACTTCAATTTGGTATTCAGATATTGATGTATTTATCTTTAGTGGCTTACCCACTAAGCTTAATTCAAGAAAAATTAGCGAGTTTATCATGGATAGTAGAATATAATCCCATGGCTCAAATAATTGAAACAACTCGTTTCTTGTTATTAGACAAAGGCTCGTTTTCTATGAACTGGATGTTATATACCATTGTCTTTACATTTGTTTCATTTTTCTTAGGTTTACTAATTTTTAACAGAACTGAAAAACGCTTTATCGACACCGTATAATGAATCAAGAAAAAGATATCATATTAAAAGTAGAAAACATTTCTAAACAATATCGATTAGGAGTTGTTGGGACTGGTACTTTAGCCGATGATTTGAAACGATGGTGGTATCTTGTAAGAGGTAAAGAAGACCCTTTTTTGAAAATTGGTGAAGTTAACGAAAAAAACAAAAAAGGTGAATCGGATTATGTGTGGTCGTTAAAAGACATTAGCTTTGATGTAAAACGTGGTGATGTTATTGGAATTATTGGAAAAAATGGAGCAGGAAAATCAACTTTACTTAAAATTTTATCGAGAGTAACAAGCCCTACTACTGGCACCATAAAATCAAATGGACGAATAGCCTCATTACTTGAAGTTGGAACAGGTTTTCATCCAGAACTTACTGGACGAGAAAACATTTTTTTGAATGGAGCAATTTTAGGGATGACCAAAAAGGAAATCGAAAGTAAATTAGATGAAATTATAGAGTTTTCTGGTTGTGAGCGATATATAGATACGCCTGTTAAACGTTACAGTAGTGGAATGACTGTTCGACTAGCTTTTGCAGTAGCCGCTTTTTTAGAACCTGATATTTTAATTGTTGATGAAGTTTTAGCAGTTGGTGATGCCGAATTTCAAAAAAAGGCTATCGGCAAAATGAAAGATATTTCGAGTGGTGAAAATGGCAGAACAGTTTTGTTTGTTAGCCATAATATGGCTGCGGTAAAAAGTTTATGTACAAAAGGTTTAGTTTTGGAAAATGGCACAGTTGTTTTTGAGGGAAACACAAATGAAGCAGTTGATTATTATTTACAATCTAGTCAATTTGATGGATATATAGGCACTTACATAAATGAAACTGTCGAAGAATCAGGGTTTGTACAACTTAATCTTGTTGATATTAATAATACCCATAGAACCGAATTTGGTTTTGATGAACCAGTGACTATTAAGTTAAAAATAAAAGTAGCTGAAACCCATTTAAATTCTTTTATAGGACTACGAGTTGTAGATAGTAATGAAATAACAATATTTACCACTCAGGTTCAATTGTCAACTTTGTTAAGTAAGAACGGTTTGTATACTTTAGAAGTAAAATTGCCTACAAAGTTTTTAGTGCCAAATAAATTTAAACTTACTTTTGGAATGCACATCCCTAATGTATTGATGATTGATTATTTAGAAGAATGTTTGTCGTTTGAAATTGTAGAAACAGGTTCCGATTTTCATATTTATAGTGGAAAAGATTTCGGGTGTGTTATAGTAGATTGTGATTGGAATTTGGTAAATTAATTACATCTTTAAAAAATAAATACTAGGAATAAGTTTATGTATCAATTGTTATCCAAAACTATCATATAAAATGAATTGTAAAATTTGTTCACAAAATACCGAAAAGATATTTACAAGAAAAGTATTATCAAAATATGATGTTTCCTATTTTAGGTGTATTAATTGTCATTTTATTCAAACAGAAGAGCCGTTTTGGCTTGAAGAAGCCTATGGTTTAGGGGCTATAAGTGCTCTTGATGTTGGAATCATATCTCGCAATGCTTTTTTAGCAAAAAAAACAGACGAGATACTAGATAAATTATTTCCAGAATTAGAAACTTTTATTGGTGTTGATTATGGTGGAGGGCAAGGTATATTTGTTCGAATGATGCGTGATATAGGTTATAATTTTTATCGTCAAGATTTATATGCAGAAAATTTATATACAAAATATTTCGACATAACTGATTTACCGAAAGACACCCATTTTACTATTCTTACTGCATTTGAAGTTTTCGAACATTTACCAAAGCCTATTGAAGAGATAAAAAAAATGTTTGACTATTCTGACATCTTATTGTTTTCTACAGAATTACAACCTTCTGATAAAGTAGTAGAAATTGAGAATTGGTGGTATATCGTTCCTGAAACTGGTCAACATGTGGCATTATATCATAAAAATACATTTAAAGAAATAGCGACTAGTTTAAATGCCCATTTTTATACTAATTCACATAACCTACATATCTTATCAAAAAAGACTCTTAAGAAAAACCCTTTTTTAGACGAAGAATTAAAAGTAGTTGAACCTAAAAAAAATATTGTACGACGCTTCATTAATAAAATAAATAACAAGCTAAACCCTGTCCAACCTATATCAAATACTTCTAAAAATACTAATTCATTAACACAAATTGATTTTGAATTTGTAAAACAAAAAATTAGAAATAGCGAAAATTAACGGGTCTTTGAAAACGAAAAAATTATAAAGTGAAAATATTAATTGATAACCAAATATTTAAACAACAAAAATTTGGTGGAATAAGTCGTTATTTCAACCAATTACAACAGGGTAATGACAACATTGTACGTATGGAACTCTTTATCCAAGAGAGTCCAAAAGAAAATCTAGCCCCCAATACAATTTATCAACGAATTCAACGAAAATTAGAAAAAGTATTTTTTGACCAACAATCTATTCAGAAAGAAATAATTATACCTGAAGAATTTTATATCTCACAAATTAAAAATCTAGACTATGATATTTTTCATCCAACCTATTTTGATAATTACTTTTTAAATCACTTAACGAAACCTTTTGTTCTAACAGTATATGATATGATACATGAAAAATATGCTGAATATTTTGAGAACAATGTAGATTCCATTAATAAACGAAAACTTTGCGAAAAAGCCAGTAAAATTATTGCTATTTCGAATTCAACCAAAAATGATCTTATTGATATTTTTAATATTCCAGAAGAAAAAATAGATGTAATCTATTTAGCAACTGATTATGATTCGATTTCAGCGATTAAACCAAGTATAGATTTATTAGACATGCGTTATTTACTATTTACAGGTAACCGTTATATTTATAAAAACTTCTTTACTTTTTTAATAGCTGTTTCTCCTATATTGAAACAATATAAAGACTTACAATTGATTTGTACTGGACCAGCGTTTAATAAACTGGAAAAAAGATGGATAGAAGACCTAGGAATAACAGATAAGGTAAAAAGTATTTTTTGCAATAACGATAGTGAATTAGTATACTTATATCAACATGCAGAATGTTTTATCTTCCCTTCTTTATACGAAGGTTTTGGATTTCCTATTTTAGAAGCTTTCGCATGTAATTGCCCTGTAATTAGTAGTAACGGGGGTTCTCTTCCTGAAATAGCTGAGAATGCAGCAGTTTATTTTAATCCAAAAGATATTAGAGAAATGCGACAAGCAATTCATAATGTAATATCAGACTTGTCGTTAAGGAAAGAATTAGTTGAAGCAGGTAAGCTTCGGTTAAAAGATTTTTCTTGGAAAAAATGTCAAACTGAAACCAACTTACTCTACTCGAAACTTGTATGATGTTTAGTATAAACTGTAAAATATTCAAAATCATTTCTTTGATAAATATTATTACTATCAAGCTTGTTTTTTACGTCTAAATTCGTGCTAAATGGTAAAACTGCAATACATGGATAATCATTATTCATATCTTTCACCAATTTATTACTAAATATTTTAGTGAATTCAGCATCAAGATTTCTTTCGAAATCATTATTTAACTGAGTGTTAATATTGTAAAAATTAAATTGTTTCCTATCAGCTACATGATTTAAATATTGATTTATCGAATGACCCCATTCGTAATTCTCATTCCCATTTAAAACAATTAATATACTATCGTTTGTAGTAGTATGGCTAATTATTGTGGAAAAAAATTTATCAGTCAAAAATCCCTCTTTAGCAAACAATTTTGCATTTGGTATCGATTCTTTTATTAAAAAAGATGTAATTACATACCATATTGAAACAATCAACACTCTTCTTAAAAATAACGTTACACTGTATTTACCTTCAATATTTTTTAAGATAAAAAGAATAAATAAAGCAAATCCTAAATTAAGAGGTATTAGATAGCGTTCAAAAATCCCACTCTTGTTGTAAAGTAAAAATTGAGGCATGATGATTGTCAATAAAATTAACAAATTAAAGATAAAAGGTTCCATCTTCTTATAATCCAAATCAAATTTTATTTTCTCAATTTTCATATTTATTACCAAGAATAAAGAGCCCAAAAATATCAGAAATACGTATGCATTATGGCTCAAAAATAGTAAGATATAATCAACAAAATTTTTAATACTAAATGAACTATCAATACCTGCATATCCAATTTTATTAGTTCCTACAATAAAAATTATTACGTATGCTTCAATGGTTAAAACTGTTAATAGCACAATCATTAAAAAGATATAACTACGAATAACAACTAAAATGTTTTTGTAACTATTACACTGGTAGCTATACCAAACAAGAAGCATTATATATGCAGGTATAAACAATGCAAAACTTTCCTTTGAAATAGATGCTAACAACAGGAAAATAATAGAGGTTATTAATTGGTATTTCTTTTTTTGAAAGATTGAATTGACTAGTGAAACTAGTGATATTGATAATAGGAAAAGTCCTATGGTTTCATTTGGTCCCAATCGCCACCAAATAGCTGATTGAGCACCAATTAAGGTAAGAAATGGAAAAATTAATGCATGAACATACTTGTATCCCTGATTGTAAATAAATAAAAATAAAAAATAAGACGTAAATACCGCTAAACAAATATTGTAGATTGACCAAAGTAAAAAATTAGTCCCCAGTAATTTTACAAGTGCTATTCTATGAATATAATAAAAAGGTCTAAACCTGATATCTAAATCCTTTTTTAGGATAGATATTGTTGCATTGATTAATCCATTATCATTAACATTTTTATTAATCGTAATTATTTCGTGATCATCAGTAAAATGATAACCAGAGGTGAGTGTTCCAGTAAAAATCATAAATGATGACCAAAACACAATAAATAAAATTAGAGCAAAAAGATTTTTGTTCATTTTTTTACAGCTTTTACATGCATAATATCATAAGTATTTAAAGGTATAAACCAGTTTTTTTGAATTTTACTAAACACTTTATTAGTAAAATTGTTATTGGGTTTATTAAGTAAAAAAAGTGAATAAAATATTTGTTTAACACTCCTATATACAGGATTATAAGTAACACTCTTAACTTCAAACCCATACTTTTGAAGTAAGGTTGTTATTGTGTTTTTTGTAAAATAATGTAAATGAGTTGGCGGGTGAATCATACGCCAATTTTGTTTTTGAATTTTCGGCAAAAAAGCACCAATATCGCCAGTAGTTATGTGTAATTCGCTACCTTGTGTTGTTTCATTAGAAATTTTTTCAATAAAATGATCTGGACGAGGTAGATGTTCAATTACATCCCACATAAAAACATGTGTATATTTTTCAGTCATTGGATATGTTAAATAATCCTGAAGAATTAAATTTAATCCAAAAGTTTCCTGTCCATAACTTATAGCCTCCTTTACCACATCAACACCTGTATATTTTGCACGACCATATTTTTTAGTAAATAACTCACCAAAAAATCCATATGCACATCCAATTTCAAGGGCATTCATTTTTATTAAAGAATTTGAATCGATTTGTAGTTGGTTTAGTCTTTTTGTAAAATTCTTTTGTATGGTTAATTTGTCTGCCAAATAATTGACATATTCATCTCCATTAAAATAGTTTTCACTATAAATAGATTCAAGTTGTTCTTTACTTAATTCTAAATTTGCAGTAACAAATTTGCAAGAACTGCATTTGATTAAGGTATTGTCATAAATAAACGTATTACTATTTGAGCCACAAATTATACATTCTCGCATATTTAAAATTTAAAAAAATTTGATTATTTACTATCTATGTTTGATTTTTTAATTAAAAAATATGGGCGATTTTTACTTTGAATATATAATTTCCCGATATATTCTCCAATTATTCCGAGTAAAACCATATTGACTCCTCCAATAAATAGAATACTTAATAATACTGATGACCACCCTCTTACTGTTTCATTTGTAAAAATTGACATACCCAAAACATACAGACCATACACCCCCGAAAAAACAGATAACAGTAACCCCAGCAAAATTGCCAATTTTAAAGGTTTTATTGAAAATGAGGTTATTCCATCAATTGCGAGATTAATCATCTTCAAAATTGAATACTTTGTTTTTCCTGAAAACCGTTGATTCGGAATATATTCAATACCAATTTGGTTATATCCTATCCAACTAATGAGTCCTCTATAAAACAAATGGTACTCAGTGATGTCTTTTGTTAATACTTGAACAATTCTTTTATCCAATAAACGAAAATCAGCGGAACCTCTAGTTATTTCAATATCAGATAAACTATTAATTAATTTATAAAAAAATGCTGCAGTTGCTTTTTTAAATAGTGAAACATTTTTATTATCTTTTCTTACGGTATAAACAATATCGTAACCTTCCTCCCATTTATTAACTAATGTTTGTAACAATTCTGGAGGATGTTGTAAATCAGCGTCCATACTAATAGTACAGTCGCCAGTAGAGTACTCTAATCCAGCTCGTAATGCACTTTGATGGCCAAAATTTCTAGAAAACGATAGGTATTTAACATTTGTATTATTTTTTGAAAGTTTTTCTAAAATACTTAATGTACGATCACTGCTATTATCATCAATAAATATAAACTCAATATTATTATCAGATAAAATATTATTAACTTGATAATACAGCACCTCAATGTTTCCCTCTTCGTTATAACAAGGTATAACGATACTTATTTTGTTTTTTTCCTTATCTTCCATTATTGTTGATTTGTTTTCAAACCAGTATTAACACGTTTTAAAATTTTGTTCTTTATTTCCCAGATATATCCCAAATGTATGTAAATAATTATTTTAATTTAGGTTAACTTTCAATTGTTCATTTTTACTTAGTGCTTTTTAGTAAAAACTACTAGCAAAATTTAATATCTTAAGTAGTTTTACTATTTTTCAGGCCAGCAAAAAATAGTCTCCCTACTCCATATAATGAGGGGAGTGAAATAAACAATAAGTCCAACCTTAACCTTTCAGCACTTGTTCCTAAATGCCAAGATAAATCAACATGACTCAGGCAATAAAGAATATGCATTCCCACAGCAAAAAAAACAGCAGCCAAAGTAGGAAAAAAACATCTTAGAATACCATTTTTAATCACTGGTTTAACTAACTTAGAAAATCTAGAAAATGCTATTGCAACAATAGACAATAAACTTAATATCAATATTATTTTCGCAAACCCAATCGGAGTAATCATGCTTTTATAAATAAGATCAAATTTAACATTAGAAAAAGTATTGTTGTATGTTGAGAATTCGGTTAATTTCCAAAAATCAAAGTCAGTTGTTGTACCCCATTTATTTTTATAATATACCCAAATAAAGAATGGAATTGATAAAAGTAGTAACAAGTGAACAAATTTTATCATTCTATATATTGAATACTTGAGTAGCCTCCAATTTTTGGTGATAAAAATTAATAAAACAAAACTGCACAATATAGCAAGAGTTATTAAAGTTGCATCTTGTTTTATATAATTACAAAAAATCAAACAACATAAACTGCTTATCAAATAATCGACTTTATATGTATCGACATATTCCATTAAAAATAAAATTGAAAGAGCAGAATAAATTCCTAACCAAACATCCATGTACCCAGTCGTTAATGAAACAGGGGATATAATCAATAATGAAATAAAAATAATTACTTTACTTATGATATGCATGCTTTTCAAACTATAAAAAGCTAATAATACACCTATCCACAAAAAAATAAGATTTGCCTTAGGTACATACTCATTCCAATATCCTACATGTTTTGCAATAAAAGCCCCTAATGTAGGGACAAGGAGTGGATATTCAGAATGTGCACTTTGCATTGAAAAAAAACCATCTATACCAGTTTTTTCATTAAATCCATTGGCAAAAAATAGTTGTTTAGCCTTAAAATACCAAATTGAACGAGCGTCCCATTGCAAAATAGGATCATAAACAATTGCTAATATTACATCTTTCGACAAATAAATAGCAACTATTGAAAAGATTAAAATGTGCACAAATCGAGTCGATACAAATTTTATTTTCTTTTTTCTGAAATAATAAAAAAAATACAAAGAAGCTATAATGCTAAAATAGAACATTCCGTAAATCATAAAATTTAGAGGAACACCTAGTAACACCAACAAATAAATAATAATTAAACCCGAAAGATAACTTTGAAATAATGAAATCTCAAAATCTACTTTTTTTCTGAGAAGTTTGTTTAATACCAACCCCAGAAGAATAGAAAATATGGTTATTAAACCTATTATCTCAATAAGTGCCATAACCAATGTCCTTATATTCTAATTTTATTTTTATTCCAGGTACAGTTAATAACTCGTTAGTATAACCAAATAAATTTCTGCTGTTGGAATCATTTATTAATGGCCATGCCGACTCATTTATTCTTTGATAGACTTCACTGTTAACTCCAAATGATTCAAATAATTTATAATCTTTCAGTTTGAACGAATCTATAGCTAATAATACAACTTGAGTTTCTACAGGAAGGACATTACGACCAGAGTATGGAGTAAAAACAATTGAGTTGTCAGTTTTTATTTCTTTCACTCTTTTATTTAACATTGGTAAATTTGAAAAATATGGATTCATTATGTAATACCATACACATAACAAAACGAAAAAGAATAATATTTTTTTGGAGTATTTCAATCCATGGATATCGACCAACAAATATACATCTATTTTAGTAGGTTGCAGTTGTTTCATGGTAACTTTCATAATCATATAATGATAATTTATCGACAAGCAAATAGAACTTCCTTATACTCACATAGAATTTACAAAAAGTCAAATGAATTAATATTTCCAAAATACGCAAGAAGTAATTGTTGTATAAGTTTTATAGTTTACAACCAATCGTAGTTTTTTTGGTCAAGGTATAATTGCAAGTTGTAATAAATCACATTAGTTTTAACTATTTTTGAAAACTCAATAAAGATTGATTGAATGCCCAATAAAACCCTAATATCATTAATAACCATAAACTACAACGACAAAATTGGTTTAGAACGCACCCTAAAAAGTGTAACAAATCAAACTTATCAAGATTTTGAATATATAGTAATTGATGGAGGAAGCACCGATGGAAGCAAAGAAATAATTGAACAATATAGCAATAAAATAAATTATTGGATTAGTGAACCAGACAATGGAGTTTATAATGCTATGAACAAAGGAATTTTAAAAGCAAATGGAGAGTATCTGTTGTTTATAAATAGTGGAGACGAACTCTATAATTTGGAAGTTTTAAAAGAAAATTTAAAATTTATTCATACACACGATTTAGTTTATTTTAACATTAATGTCGTTGGAGAAATTGATAATTATATCAAAAAATATCCTTCAAAAATATCTTTCTCTTATCTATACAGAGATACTCTTCCTCATCCTGCAACTTTTATTAAAAAAAGTTTATTTGAGAAAATAGGCTTATATGATGAACATTTTAAAATCGTATCCGATTGGAAGTTTTTTATACTTGCTTTAGTAAAATATAATGTAACATACCAATATGTGGATGCAGTTTTTTCAAAATTTTATTTTGATGGCATTAGCTCGAATAAAGAAAATTTAGAAATTTTACTAGCAGAAAGAGAACAAGTATTAAATCAAGAATTTCCTTTGATTATAAAAGATTATAACCATATAAACCAACAAAAACTATTAATACAAGAATTAAAAATGAATAGAATTCTTAAACTCTTTAGAAAACTTGGATTTTTAAAAATTATAGATAAACTTTAACCAGACAAATCTAACTTAAAATGAAATTAGTAAGCATTATAATTCCTTGTTACAACCAAGCCCAATACATAGATGAATGCTTACAATCGGTGTTAGATCAAACTTATCAAAATTGGGAATGTGTCATCGTTAATGATGGCTCGACAGATAATACTGCAGATATTTCAAAAAAATGGATAGAAAAAGATATTCGATTTTTTTACTTTGAAAAAAAAAATGGAGGGGTTTCATCTGCTCGAAATTATGGAATAAAGAAATCAAAAGGCATTTATATTCTTCCTCTTGATGGAGATGATTATATTAGTGATAATTATATAGAAACTTGTGTTACTGAACTAGAAGCCGACACTAATTTAAAACTTGTGTATGGTGGTGCTGAAAAATTTGGCATGGTGGATGAACAGTGGGATTTACCTGAATATTCGTTTGATAGATTAAAACAATATAATATGATATTTTGTACAGCAATGTACCGAAAATCTGATGTTGAACAAATTGGCGGTTATGATGAAAATATGCTGTATGGTATTGAAGATTGGGAGTTTTGGATGAATTTTTTAAAAAAAGGAGGATTAGTTAAGAGAAATAAAAACTGTACTTTTTATTATCGAATAAAAGAAACATCAAGAAACTCCGATTTATATAAAGTTGAACAAAATATTAACGAATCGTACAACTATATTTTTAATAAGCATAGAGAATGTTATGAAACAAAAAATAGTATCGAATTATATACTAAATATAGTTCATTAAAAAAAAAGGTAGATGAACTAAATTATCAACTTAACAATCTTGATACCTATTTAACAAAAAAAGATGTGTTAAAACTATTTTTAAAGAAACTTAAAAACTTCTTCATAAAATAATAAACTTGAGTAAATGTTCAAAGAAATTAAGATAAAAATATACAATACTTTAGGCGTATCTGAAAACGCTGATATACGCGATAGATGGACTTTTTATCGAATTTTAACTTTATTAACCTCTAAAAGAGGTCTTAAAAAAATATGGTTGTTATTTATCAGAACCATTAAATATATCTTAAAAAAAACTTTAGGAATAAAATTTCCTACTCCTGGTTATAGAAATTGGGTTAAAAAAAATTTTCCAAATAAACATCAACTAAAAGAATTTAATATCAATGAAAAGAATCTTGCATACCGCCCTTTAGTAAGTATAATTTTACCAGTATTCAATCCACCCGAAAAATTCTTGATAGAAGCATTAAATTCAATATTAGCTCAAATCTATACCAATTGGGAGTTATGTATTGCCGATGATGCCTCTACAAACGAAACTATTAGAGATATTATTAAAACTTATGCTGAAAAAGATAGTAGAATAAAATATATATTTCGTGATACAAACGAACATATATCTATTGCCTCAAATTCATCTATTGAAATTTCATCAGGTGAATATATTGCATTATTTGATCATGATGATAAGTTATCACCTGATGCTTTATATCAAAATATTTTAATACTTAACTCAAATACCGATATTGACTTTATTTATTCTGATGAAGATTATATTGACGAAAATGGTAAACATTTTAACCCTAGTTTTAAAACTGATTGGTGCCCGGATAATTTATTGTCTAGAAATTATTTGTGTCATTTTTCGGTAATAAAATCTTCGTTGATTAGAGAAGTAGGAGGTTTTAGAATTGGGTTTGAAGGAAGTCAAGATCACGACTTATTTTTAAGAATTACAGAAAAAACTAAAAAAATATACCATATTCCGAAAATTTTATATCACTGGCGTGTTCATAAACAATCTACTTCATATAACGATAAAGCAAAACCTTATGCACATGAAAATGGTAAAAAAGCAATTGAAGAAGCATTGGTAAGAAGGAATGAAAATGGAAAAGTTATTATAGTAGATGAACCTAATTGTCCTAAATTCTATTCTGTTCGCTATGAAATTGAATCTTACAAAAAAGTTAGTGTTATTATTCCTACAAAAAATTTAACTACTGTAACAAATACTTGTCTTTCTTCCATTTTTAATCTAACGGATTACCCTAATTATGAAGTAATTCTAATTAATAATAATAGTGATGAAACTTCTTTTTTTGAAATGGTAAAAAAATGGGAAGAAAAAGAACCTAATCGTTTTAAATGTATTGAAGATAGTGGCAGTTTTAATTTTTCTCGATTGATGAATGGTGCATCTAAGATTAGTAAAGGTGAATTTTTATTATTGTTAAATAATGATACTGAAGTCATTAATAAAGATTGGATGACCTCTATGGTTCAACAATCACAAAGAAAAAGTATTGGAGCTGTTGGAGTAAAATTATTGTTTCCTAATAGAACGATACAACATGCCGGAGTTATTATAGGTTTGGGAGGAATTGCTGGTCATACTTTTATTGGATTTGAAGAAAACGCAAATGTATATCGCGATTATTTAAAAATTACTAGAAATTATTCTGCTGTAACTGCCGCTTGTCTCATGGTTCGAAAATCAGTATTTAATGAAGTGGATGGTTTTGATGAAAAATTTGCTGTAGATTTTAATGATATTGACTTTTGTTTAAAAATAAAGGAACTTGGATATAACAATATTTATCTACCACATGTTACTTTAATTCATTACGAATCAATTTCGAGAGGACATCCTCACAAAACTAAGGAATCGTATGAACGACATTTAAAAGAAATAAGTTTATTTAAAAAAAGATGGCAAAAATACATAGACCATGACCCTTGCTATAACCCACATTTAAGTTTAACTCATACAGATTTTAGGATAAATTTAGATTAGTTATACCCTTATTACTAATCGTATAATTAATAAAAAAAGTATCAAAAAGGAATAGCTGAGTAGGTATTTATTTAATACCTTATTATTTATAATTAAAATAAAAAATCCCATCATGTTCCAAAGAGTAAAAATCCTAACAAATCCCCAATCATCAATATAAATAGCTGGACCAAGAATTATTGAAAAAACTGCCCAAAATAAATAAACAATAGATAGCATTGAAGCTACATCAAGTTTAATAATTTGTTTAAAATTTATTGCTTGAATTACACCTACAACAAAAGCTACATTCCAAACAAAAAATAAATACCAAAATATGGTTTCAAAGATGGATTTATAATCTGAAAAATTGAAATTATTAATTGCTCCATAATACATACCTACAAAGGGCAACGACAAATTTTGAGAACCATCAACTAATACTTCTGAGTGAATAGAAATATGCAAATAATATTTCCAACATACCATTGCTATAAAAGGAACACTCAAGCTAATTAATTTAAAAATTAGCAACCCATTTAATTTATTATTTTTTATTAGTTTCAACACATAGAAAAAAGTAAGTGGTCCTATTGCAATTAAAGAAGTTTCTCTAGAAAATATTGATAACAAAATACTACCTACAAATAAAAAAAAGTTCTCTTTTATAATGGCATAAACTGCTACTGAAAAGAAGAATACTTCAAAAATTTCGGAAGTATCTCGAGCTAACGACATATAAGCCCCAAATAAAAATAATGGCAGAATTGCTAATAATTTATCGGCATTGTAATGTTTGCATATTTTTAAGCTGATAAAAAATATCCCAAAAAATGCTAGTGCATTTAACAATACCAAGAAAAACGGTATTAAACTTTTATTACCACCAAAAGAAAATAACCAAACTGATGCAGGATAAACAATTCGTTGAATACGATATTCGATATGATCAACCGTTACACCATAATCCGTTTTTTCTTTGTTTAACGGATGATGTGCATAACGATAAAAAAATTGACCATCGTAGCCTTGCCCTTCGTTAATAATCAAATTAGGATGTTCCAAATCAGATTGAACAAAATCACTTCCAGCAACAATAAAACGTGAAAAATTAAATCCTCCAAACGAAAATCGTGCAACTACAAATAATAAAATTATTCCTACAGATATAGGCAATACAAACTGACGAAGCTTTTCTAGAATAGAATTAATCATAAAAAATTAATGATATAGTTTAGATTTTCCTAATCCTAATTTATTAAAAAAATGTGTTAACGAAACCCATAATACACCCAAACCATAAATGGAACTTCTTTTTAAATTTATTGATGATGCTTCATCAAAATATTTAGTTGGACAAGTTACTTCTGCAATTTCATATCCAGCATAAACAATTTGAGATAACATTTGATTGTCAAAAACAAAATCATCAGAATTTCTTTCATACTTAATAGCTAGTAAAACCTCTTTAGAAAAAGCTCTGTAACCTGTATGATATTCAGATAGTTTTTGGTTGATAAGAATGTTTTGAGTTAAGGTTAAAATTCGATTAGCAATATACTTGTAAATTGGCATACCTCCTTTTAAAGCACCTTTCCCTAAAATTCGAGAACCCAATACCACATGGTATAAATCGTTAGCTATTAAATACGACATGGATTGAATAAGCTTTGGTGTATATTGATAATCGGGGTGTAGCATAATTACAATATCAGCATCTAATTCAAGTGCTTTTTTATAACACGATTTCTGGTTCCCACCATATCCTTTATTCACATCGTGCGATACGATGTGCTTAATTCCAATTTCTTTACCTTTTTTTATAGTATTATCTTTACTTTTATCATCCACCAACACCACCTCATCTACAATATCAAAAGGTATTTCGTTATATGTTTTTTCTAGAGTTAAAGCTGCATTGTAAGCTGGCAAAACAACCACTAATTTTTTTCCGTTAATCATCCAATAATTATTAAATCAAAATATAATATTTTAAAATCAAAGATAGCTAAATATTTAAAACTTAAAATGAGTTGTAATGCAATATGTATTGAGAAAAATATTCAGATATTTGAATGATGAAACATAAAAGTAATAATGGAAGCAAAACTGAAGCTATCATTGTAAATCAGATAAAAAATCGAGTTATTATTCTTATTGTTTCTTTACACCTATAGTATTACAAAAATTCGAGTATGGATTTATAGAACACTCCGCACATGTTAACTAACAAACCAACATATATTATTTATGCAATAGTAATCGCTTTACTATTTTCAGTCGGTGCGTATTTTAAATTTAGCACTCAGCATGAAAAATTACCTACTGGTTGCGATGAGTTTGGTTATTTGAATATGGCTAAAGCATTCAGCAATAATAATACTTTTAATGACCATGCACCACGATCTTTTTTAAAAGATTTAATTAACACCTTTAAACAAAATGGAATAAACGAAGCAGAATATGTTTGGATGGTTGTGCCTCATGCATATCATTTCTCATCCAAAACCAATGGAAAAGTTATTAATCAGTATGCTCCAGGAACATCTTATTTATTAAGTTGGATACCTATTGAGTTTAGAAAAAAAAGCTTCCCTTTTTTAATCATGTTTTTAACCTTTATGATTCCATTTGTGGTGGTAATGACTTTAAAAAAAACAAACCCTTTGCCAGCCCTACTTTCTTTAACACTGTTAATGTTATTATTAAGTTTAAGTACCCCTTTTATAACTGAAATAGCAAGAGTAAATTCATTGGCTTTTACCTTCAGTTTTTTTATTGTGGTTGGATTAACTGCAAGAAACCACCCTCTAGTTGCATTGTTTTTTATCGTGCTATCAGCAAATTTTAGAGTAATAAATTTACTGATGTTACTCCCTTTGTTTTTTTTCTTTATACCATTATTAGTTGAAATGATAAAAACAAAAAAATGGAAACCATTGCTAATCTTTATCCTTAAAAGTATTACCATAACATTAATTGGAATTTTGCCTTACTTGTTTTATGTCGGCAAGTTATTAGGTAATCCATTACTTCCAACATACCCATCTCATGATACTGATTTTAATGGAATTCATGACCTTCTGAGTAATGTTCAATTTTATTTTAGTTACAAAGAATCTTGGTTTTTGGCTCATATTGCTGCTATTGTTATTTTACTGTTTCAAGTTAAATTAAAACAATTAACATTTAAAGAATTTTTGCTTTGGTTATTGTTTCCGGTAATTAATTATCTATTTTTTAGTTTTCATAAAGTACAAATGAGCTATTATCCATTTGCATCAGTTTTTATTTTGTTTGGTGCTATTATTTTTTATTTTTCACAAAATAGTGTTGAATTTTTCCATAAGAAATACATCATAATTCTTCCTCTTTTATTTTCAATTATAATGTGTGGTGATGGTATTGTGCGTTATACAAAAAAAGAGCATATAACTTTTAACAAGGAGGTAAAAAATTATCTACCACTGTGTAATTATAATGTAGTTTGGGGTGAAATGCTAAGCGGAACAGCAGAATACGCTTGTAATAATAACGGTTTTAAATATAACTTTGGAACGCCAAAAACAAGAAAAATTGCTTTGAAATTTCTAAGAGACCACCATTACTCACAAGTTATAATTTGTAACGACGTTCCAATTGATTTTGAAAAATTGAAAGAAGAATTAACTTTATTTAAAATAGATTTTGAGATACAGGAAACTTCGTCATTAGGCAAATTGATAATAATCCAATAAAATTATTTTTTTCTGGTATAAAATTTTTTATTTATTTTCAATATTAGAAATCCTCAATGTTAAATTGATTAGTAAAAGCAGTATCATTTTTTATTTCGGGAGGAAGATTAAGATACTCAAAAGTAAATCGCTCTAAAATTTCATGTAGTACTATAGCAGGTTTTTCTTCAATTACTTCTTTCACAGGAACCTTTGGCATCCAAGCATAAATTGATTTTGAAAAATTTAAAGATAAAAATCGCTTTAGATTCTCTGAATAACTATCTCTGACAACGTATATTTTTAAATTACTTAGGCTATTTGTGGTTTCCCAAATTTCGAATTTATTCATCGCACTTCCTGGTGGGTCACTTGCGTATATTTGAGTTGCTTTAATAGAGTCTTCAACTGAAAGAACATATTGTAAAGTGTATTTTTTAGATTTATAGCCTAAAATCGCTAATAAATCTCCTGAATAATATTCTGTAGGTGTTTGTTTCATTTTATTAATATTTATAGGTTTTAATTCATGGAAATCGGAGTTCATTGAATTAATAATTTTGGTATATCCTATAAATGCTCCCCTCTCATTCCAATGAGTATCAGTATTAAAATATATTACTTCTTTCTTTTTAGCTTCAATTAGTTCTTTTCTTAAATCTATAATATTAATTTCAGAATTCAATTGCAGATATTTATTTAACTGATCCAATCTCGAAAAATGCATTGCAACCCTCATGTAATCAGGTAATTTTTCAGGGTAAATTCTTGGTTTAATTGGAGGTATTGTTAAATAATATTTTATCCCATATTGGGCAAACCATTTAGTTGTAACAACTAAGTTATAATGTAATAATTGCAATTCTTTAGTAGTAAAAGGCTTCGATACTTCCTTCATATATTCTTTATCATGATAGAACAACCAATCATCTTTACCTATTGCAACATTTTCTGTTAAATTAGATAGTTGTAGCATTTCGTATTTAATCTTACCAAAAGTATCAATCAAACTATTTCTAAATGCAAATCTATCATCTAAATACTTTTTGTAATTTTTAAATAACTCCCACAC
>CAYJMI010000032.1:0-29991 GCA_964371285.1 uncultured Vicingus sp.
CATGTGTAGAAATTTTTGATTCTATCAAATTTAACAATAATAATACTAAAGTTGGTTTAAACGCTTCGCTTTTACTTTCCGATACAGAAGCGAGAAAATATGTTGTCCAATAGGTCTTCAGATGTAATATCTCCGGTAATCAACCCTAAATAGTGCAACGATTGACGAATATCCATAGCCAAGAAATCACCGGTAATATTGATATCTAACCCTTCTAACACTTTAGTTAAAAACTCGTTGGCTTGGGTTAAGGCTTCGTAATGACGAGCATTGGTAACAATTACATCGTTTTGGTTTAAAACACCTGAATTCACGTAATTAAACAATTGTTCTTTTATGGCTTCGATGTTTTGTTTTTCTTTGGCAGAAACAAACAATACATTGGCAATACCTTCAAATTTTTCGGTAATAACTTTCTGTTCAGCTTTATCTACTTTATTGGCAATAACCACTAAACGTTTGTTTTTACCTTCCATACGATTTTCAATGTTTTTTACATCCACTAAAAGTTGCGTTTTGCTTATCGTACTTGCATCCACCAACAGCAACACAATCGAGGCTTCATCAATTTTTTCAAACGATTTTTTAATTCCCATCGATTCTATGGCATCTAGGGTATCTCGAAGTCCAGCCGTATCAATAAATCGAAAACTGATGCCACTAATTACTATTTCATCTTCAATGGTATCACGCGTTGTTCCTGCAATTTCGGAAACAATAGCTCGTTCTTCGTTTAACAAAGCATTTAACAAGGTTGATTTACCCACGTTAGGTTCGCCAACTATAGCTACTGGAACGCCGTTTTTAATCACGTTACCCAAATTAAACGAACTAATTAAATGAATTAACTTGGTTTGCAGTTTTGTTACCAGTTGTTTTAAGTCGTCACGATTGGCAAACTCCACATCTTCTTCACCAAAATCAAGTTCTAATTCAATTAATGATGCAAAATGAATGAGTTCTTCACGTAGTTTTTGAATTTCGCTACTAAAACCACCACGCATTTGTTGCATAGCCAATTGGTGCGATGCTTCAGAATTGGAAGCAATTACATCAGCCACCGCTTCGGCTTGTGATAAATCGAGTTTTCCGTTTAAAAAAGCACGTAAGGTAAATTCTCCTGGTCCAGCCGATTTTGCCCCATTTTTTAACAGCAATTGCAACACTTGTTGCTGTATATAAGGCGAACCATGGGTAGAAATCTCTACAGCATTTTCACCCGTAAACGATTTTTTGTCTCGAAACACACTTACCAGTACTTCATCCACTATTTTATCTCCATCACGCAAAGTACCAAAATGGATGGTGTGCGTATTCACTTGAGTTAAATCTTTACCAAAAAAACAGCTGTTACAAATGGTAATTGCATCAGGTCCTGACAAACGAATTACCGCAATAGCACCAATGCCGGAAGGTGTTGCCAAGGCACAAATAGTATCGGTGATGTGGTTTTTTGTTTGCATGTGGGCAAATTTAGTCAATAGATTTGTATTGCTTATGATAACATTAGTTCGAATAAAAAACTATTTGTTTTACCACATAGACACATAGTATTTTTTACTATTTCAAAGCTCACCCTATTTGATAGTTGCTCAATAGTTTTTTCTCCGACTAGTCGGAGAATACTATGTTTATCTTTTGTTGTCTTTTACTGAAACAACCTATGTTTCTATGTGGTTTAATTTAGCTTAGATAACCAAACAAAAAAGCCAACAATAAATTGTTGGCTTCCTTTTTACCAAAAATAATTAATTATTTATCGCCTAAGTCATCAAAATTGACATCGGTATAATCTGAAGCAATTTTTTCAACCACTTCTTCACCTTGTTCTAATTTTAACTCTTTAATTTTGTTTATGGCTTCTTCTAAACCTTCTGTAAATTTTCCAAAATCTTCTTTGTACAAAAAAAGTTTGTGTTTTTCATAGGTAAATTTACCATTTTCAGGGTTAAATCTCTTTTTGCTTTCGGTTACTGTTAAATAATAATCGTCGCTTTTAGTAGATTTAACATCGAAAAAATAAGTTCTCTTCCCTGCTCTTACCGCTTTAGAAAATACTTCATCTCTTCTGTTGTCGTTTTCGTGGTTTTCTGTTCCTTCCATCGTCATTTCTTTTAATTATTAGTTGTATAAACTTATTACATACAAATCTGATACTTTATTTTTAAAAAAACAAATTCAAAGATAAAAATTAGGTGTTTATCTATAAATTTCGAACTTATCCCTAAGATTATTTAATTTTAAGTAAACCCCTTAAAAATACAAGTGATGGCAACAAATTTACGAGAAATACAATTAAAGTACAATACCCAGCAGAAATGCTTGAATTTATTGGAACAATTAAGGTGGGGTAAAAATATAACTTGCCCTTATTGTGAAAAAAAGGAAATAAGAGTGGTTGATACCCTTAAAAAAAGGTACTTCTGTAAAAGTTGTAACGAGCAGTTTAGTTTATTTACTGACACTATTTTTGAGGGTACTTTACTTGAATTACCTATTTGGTTTCAGATTATTGCCTTAATGCTTAATGCGAAAAGTGGTATGTCAGCCAAAGAGATACAAAGAAACATAGGTGTAACCTATAAAACGGCTTATTATATAGCAATGAGAATAAGAGTTGGAATGTTACAAGAAAATACTTGTTTGAACGGAATTATTGAAATGGACGAAAGTTATTTTGGTGGAAAACACAGAAAAAACAACCATAAAACCAATGATAACCACCCCGACCTAGCAAGTGTAGTATTAAAACGTGGTCGAGGAACTAATAAAGTATCGGTTGTTGGTATGGTTCAACGTAAAGGAAAGGTAAAAACAAAATTAATCGAAAAACTAAACAAACGTAACTTATTAGCGATGCTTAAAACCTATGCAAGTAAAGAAAATTCTCTACTTATTACCGATGGTTTTAAATCTTATAATGAGTTAGAAAAATATATTGATAGGCTCAAAATAAACCACTCTAAAGGTTTTAGTAGTGGGATAGTTCATGTAAATACTATTGAGAATTTTTGGAGTGGTGTAAAAAATGGAATTAGAGGTAGTTTTAAAGCTATTTCAAAGAAATATTTACCCCTCTATCTCTTGGAATTTGAGTGGACTTTCAACCACCGATTTTACAAGGGTAATGAGTTCGAATCATACCTAAAAAATGCTTTAACTCAAGATAAGGCATTAGAATACTGGAAAGCAGAATCAGTTAAACAAGTTAAAAATATAGTGTATAATCAAATTTAAAATTATGAGAAAAGAACAACAAGATTCTAATAGTATTGAAAATGAAGATTTTGTAACAAAATCTGATTTACTGATACAAAATAAATATAGCAAAGAATCTTTGCAGATACTACAGGAACAAGGGTTTACAAAAGAATTAATATTAGAATATGAAGAAAAATTTTTAGAACAACAAAAAGATTGGGAAAAAATCAGTGAGGATATGAATATGTTTTTAAAAAAACATAAGAATATTGTTATGGGATTAGGTGTTAAAAACCACTTGAATGATTATTTTTCTGTAGAATTATATCAAAGGGGAATACATTTGTATAGGAGCCTTATTCAACAGAAAATTGACTTAAAAAGATAGAAATTTCGGTAAGAAGTCTTTGATGTTTTAGCTCTTCTTTTAATGGTGATGCAGAAACAAATACTTTAAATTGATTAGAGTTTATAGGTTCTTCTTCACAATTAATAAATCTTATAAGATATTCTGATTTATCAATTTTATTAATCGCCTTTTTACCGATGTATTCTTTAAATTTTATAACTTCTTTTTTGCAATTTAATTCATCCATATTAAATATTTTAAGAATTTAAAAACCAAATATACAGAAAAATAAATTAAAAATTAATCTTAGGGATAAGTGCGATAAATTTTAATCATTCAACTCAATAAATTTCTTCAAATCTTCCGAAATAAAGGTTTCTAATTCTTTTTTTTCATTTTCAAAAATCAACACAGCTTGTAAATTTTTCTTTTGATTTAAAATTTCTTTAGCTTTCTCTAATCCAACTACCATAAAAACCGTAGCATAAGCATCGGCTAAAGCACAGTTATCAGTAATTACTGTTGCACTTAATAACGAATGTTGAACAGGATAACCAGTTTTTGGGTTTAGTGTGTGTGAATATTTTATACCATCTTTCTCATAAAATTTACGGTAATTCCCCGAAGTGGCTAATGCTTTATTATTTAAGTTAGCCACAGCTTCTAACGTTCGTTCTGTTTGATTTTCGGTAGGTTTGTCTATGCCAATACGCCATAATTTATTGTCTTTGTTTTTGCCTCGAGCTTTAACTTCACCTCCTATTTCTACCATGTAATTATCTATTCCTTTATCGGATAAAAAACTAGCAATAACATCAACTGAATAGCCTTGAGCAATAGCATTAAAATCGAGCATTAAATTTTTATTGGTTTTAATGGCTGTATTTTTTTCAATCGTAATTGCATCAAAATCTACAAATTGCAACAAACTATCAATGGTTGAACTATCGGTATTTGCTAAGTTTTTAAATCCAAAACCCCAGGCATTTACCAGATGTGCGACAGTAGGGTCAAATGCACCATCGGTTTCCCGATAAACTTTTTTGGAACGATTAAATACATCCATAAACATTTTATCCACTTCGCAAACGGAATCGGCATTATTAAAGCTAGTAATAATTGATTTTTTGTTGTAGGTTGATAAGGAATTGTCAATCTCAATCAACAAAGAATCAATAGATCGCTGAAAATTTTCACCAGTATTACTGATGTAAGCAATATGATAAGTGGTTCCTTGTGCAAAACCATTTATTTCTATTGAATCAGTTTCAGGAGTGTTGGAACAACCCATAAAAGCCAACAATAACACTACTCCAACAAGTTTTTTCATTGATTGATATTTTTTGAAGTACAAAGGAACAAAAATTTATGTTAATTTTGCATCATGATACGACCAATAATAGCTTACGGCGACCCTGTTTTAAGAAAAAAAGCCGTTGAAATAGATGAAGATTATCCTGATTTAAACTTGTTGTTGGAAGACATGTTTGAAACCATGTACAACTCTCAAGGAGTTGGTTTGGCAGCTCCTCAAATAGGACTTTCTATACGATTATTTATTATTGATGCATCTCTTTTTGTTGATGATGATGAAGAAGATTTGGAAGGATTAAGAGATTTTAAACGTGTGATTATCAACCCAATTATTATTGAAGAAACTGGTACGGAATGGAAATTTGAAGAAGGTTGTTTAAGCATACCTGGAATTAGAGAAGATGTGAGCAGACAACCCGATATTATTGTTGAATATTACAACGAAAAATTTGAATTGATTGAAGAAAAACTTTCTGGATTAGCCGCAAGAGTTGTTCAACACGAATTTGACCACATTGAAGGTGTTTTGTTCACCGATAAAATAAATCCATTAAAAAAACAGTTACTTAAAAGTAAACTTAGTGATATTACTAAAGGTAACATTAAAGTAAATTACAGAATGAAATTCCCTTTAATTAAAGGAAAACAATAAATATCAACACATGAAAAATATTATTATTCTAAGCTTTATAGTAATTGCAATTTTTGGTTGTGGCTCAACCGATGAAGCTAAAGTTGAAGTTACCCAAACAGAAGTTGAAGGCAATGATTTAACTACTTACGAAGGTAGAGTAAATGAAATAGCTCTTTATACCAAGTTAATTTACGACGACAGCCTAGTTTTTAAAAAAGAATACGCTGAGAAACTTTTAAACGCTTACGATAAATTCATCACTCATGATAGTTATTATAATGTTTCGAAAGAATACATGTTTAAAGCAGGCGAAATTTGTAAAGCATTGGATAGACCAAATGATGCCATCAAGTATTTTAACATGCTTTTAGAAAAAGATCCAAAGGACGAACTTGCAGGTTCGGCTCTTTTTTACAAAGCCATGATTATTGGAGATATGTTACATGATGATGAACTTGCAAAAGTTACTTATCAAGAATTTATTGATAAATATCCAGAACACCCTTTAGTAGAAAGTGCAAAAGCATCAATAAAGCTACAAGGGCAAACTTTGGAAGAGATAGTTAAAGGGTTTAAAGAAAAAGAGAAAAACGTTTAACTACTACAATTTAGGTGTTAATAATATTTTCCTTAAAAGCATAAATAACTATTTCAGCCATATTTTTCAAGATTTTCATGGTCGATAAAAACACATTGTCCTCCATTTCTCTAAGTTGTTGAAGATGTTTCTCGTTTATTTTTTTATAGCTCATCATTCTATATTTGGTAACTAATACCGCTTTAGCAAACAATATAGTCTAATATCGATTATACCTCATCGGGCAATTTATTTGATACCATCGATATTTACTCCCAAAAGTTTTCGGAATAAGATTTTAAACTATTAGAGCCCTTCTTTAAGGTATGAATGCTGACAAACCTAAAATATTTAATGCTTTCGAGAATTAAAAGAATTGCAGCAGCACCTGTTAACGATGAAAAAAAGTGTTGGTATCCGGGAAACTGAAAGCTGAATACTTCTTGTAATGAAGGAACAGAAATAATAAGTAACAGCATTAAAATTGCCGCAAGTATAATAACCAAAACAGCGGTGTTTTTTTCGGTAATTACTGCTACAAAACTTCGTGTTTTCGACAGGTTAGTAAGAATAAGAAAAATATTAGATACAATGAGCGAAGAAAAAGCAATGGCTCTTACCTCTCCTTCGGTATGCCCTTCGTGAATGGAAATAAAATAGACTCCGAGGACTACAACTAATATTAGAAAACCTTCTGCTGCACTATACAACATTCGTTTTCCGCTAAAAAATTGTCGGTTTGGGTCTCGTGGTGGCCGGTTCATAATTCTTCTTTCTTCTTGTTCCGATTCAAATGCAATAGAGCAAACCGGGTCGATAATCAACTCCATAAAAACAATGTGTAATGGCATTAACAACAAAGGAAGAGAAGTAAAAAATGCTGGTAAAAGTGTTAACCCGATAATTGGAATATGTATGGCAAGAATATACGACATTGCTTTTTGCAGGTTGTCAAAAATTTTTCTTCCCGAACGAATAGCAGAAACAATGGATGCAAAATTATCATCCAACAACACCAGCGATGAAGCTTCTCTGGCAACATCAGTTCCTTTGCTTCCCATGGCTATACCAATATGTGCTGCTTTTAGTGCCGGAGCATCATTTACACCATCACCGGTCATGGCTACAATTTCTTGATTGGCCTTTAGGGCTTGAACAATCCGTAGTTTTTGTTCTGGAATTACCCGTGCAAAAATATTTATGCGGTCAATTCTTTGCCGTAATTCCTCATCACTCATGTATTTCATTTCATCTCCGGTAAGTATTTCACTTTGTGTGTCCATTCCTATTTGTGTAGCAATACTTTTTGCTGTGGCAGGAAAATCACCTGTTATCATAATTACTTTTATTCCGGCATCATTACATTCTTTTATGGCTTGCGGAACTTCCGGTCGAATAGGGTCTTCCAACCCAATTAAACCTTGAAATTTAAAATCAAAATCGTGTTGCGATTCAGGAAGCAGTTTGTTATAATAAGTACTATTTGCCACTGCAATAACCCTGTAACCTTTTTCTGCCATTTTTTGCACTTTCCATAAATGAGTTGTTTTTTCCTGTTCGTCCATTTTACATAAGGCAAAAATGGCTTCTGGAGCACCTTTGCAATACACCGAAAATTCATCTCCTGAATCAGTCTGTAAAACCCTAGTCATGGCAAATAATGTTTTACTTAACGGATACTCTTTGATGAGTTTTTGAACGGATTTGCTTTCTGCAACAATTGTTTGATAAATTGAGCCAATGGCTTTTTCCATCGGATCAACCGAATTTTTTTGTGATGCATGAAAGGCTATTGCAAGTAAATTGGAAATTTTGGATTGTTTTTCATGAAAAGTATTTTTATTAATCATTTCACCGTTGCAATACAAAGCAGCAATTTCCATTTTGTTTTGCGTAATGGTTCCTGTTTTATCACTGCATAAAACGGTTGCAGAGCCAAGAGTTTCAATAGCTGATGGTTTTCTTGTCAGTACATTGTTTTTTGATAACCGCCATGCTCCCAAAGCAAGAAAAACGGTAAGTACAACCGGAAATTCCTCAGGTAAAATTGCCATGGCAGCAGCAAGCCCATTCAGCAACGATTGAATAAAATGACCTCTGGTAAAATAAAAAGCCAAAACAACACCAATACTTATAAAAACACCTACAATAAAAAGATTTCGTATCAATACTTTCATTTCTTTTTGCAAACGGGTTTCGTCCTGCTCAATATTTTGTAACGAAGCACCAATTTTACCAAACTGTGTATGTATTACTGTTGCTACCACTCTAGCCATACCTTTACCTTGTACCACAAGCGTTCCGCTATATACAAGTCCATTGGGTTCTGTTAAATTGGTCTGGAAAGATTTTGTTACCGGAACAGATTCTCCTGTTAATAGCGATTCATCCACCGTAAGATGTAAAACTTCTACCAGCTTAGCATCTGCAGGAACACGGTCTCCTTCATTTAAAATAATAATATCGTCAGGTACCACTTCACGTCCGGCAATTCTGATTTCTTTACCGTTGCGAATAACTAAAGCTCTTGGCGAAGAAAGCCGTTTGAGTGCATCTAATGCTTTTTCTGTTTTTTGATATTGATAAAAAGTAATAAAAATGATGATAAAAATAGTAGACAAAAGAATACCACCTTCTCTGTAATCGCCTAAAATCATGTAAAGCAATCCACAGCTAATCAATAAAAGAAACATAGGCTCTTTCATTACTTCCAAAGCAATCCGCCAAATGTTTTTTGGTTTTGATGATGGTAATTCGTTGTAACCATGCAATTCCAATTGCTTAATCGCCTCTATGGAGCTAAGTCCTTTTACCATTACAATTTATTTAAATTACCATCAAGTCATAAATGTAGTAAAAAATTTATCTGGTTACGAATACATTACGCATCTATACAGGTGATGTTTATCATTGTTTATCAAAATAACATGCATTCGATATCATTTAAAATGTGTTGGATTGATGATGTGTTGGATACAGTAAATTTTTAAAAAAAACAGGAAGGTTTTTTTGTCTGCAAATATTTACCAATCTATGGTAATTGTGGTACCTTTTTTTAATTTGCTTTCTAAATCAAAATTTGCTCCTATTTTTTCAGCTCTTTTTTTCATGTTTTCTATACCATTTCCTTGTTTAACCTTTTCTATATCAAAACCTACTCCATCATCTTTAATTAAAATTTTACCGCCATTATGAGTGTTTTCAATATTTACAACTAAGTTTTTTGCTAATGAGTACTTCAACACATTATTCACCGATTCTTGAATAATTTTTAATATCTCAATCTTTTTGGGATTATCTAATTTATTGTTCACATTATATATAAAATAGGTTTCAATCTCTCCTGCATCTTTTAAGTGTTTAAACAATAATTCTATTTTCGCTTTTAAATCAATCTCTTTCTTCTCCAACATTTCATGAGATATAGTTCTTACTTCAGTAGTTGCTTCTTTTAAAAAATCAAGCGACCTTCCAAAAATATTTTGAGTATTATGATCTAATTTTGAAATTTCTGTCGCTATGGCTTTAAACCCCATTTGTGAAGCAACTAATAATTGTTGAACACTATCATGCAATTCGCTAGAAATTCTTTCTTGCTCTTCAACAACAGCATGAGAAAGAATTTTTTTACGCTTAATTATTTTCGATTTTACTATCTCTAATAGTTCTAGTGGATTAAAAGGTTTTGTTAAATAATCATCAGCACCTAACTCCATTCCTTTTCTAATATCTTCGGATGTTGCACGAGCGGTTAAAAATAGAAAAGGGGGAACAATTTCTTTTTCCATACAGTCATTCAGCCCTTGTAACAATTCAAAGCCATTCATTCCTGGCATATTTACATCGCAAATTACCAAATCTGGTTTTTCTTTAATAACTGCAACAAGTCCTTTATTTCCGTTAACAGCAGTAGTTACATCGTAACCTTTTAATTCTAAGATATCTTGCAACGACTCTCTTATTGCCTTATCATCTTCAATAATAAGCAGCTTGTTTTTTTGAACAATATTTTCGTTACTCATGGGTTTAGGTGTTGGTTGATATTGTTATCTTAGTTTCTAGTCCATTTTATAATCTTATACCAATAACTGTTACATCATCAGTTTGTTCTATCTCTTTTTTCCATTTTTCAAATTCGTTTTTCAACTGTTGTTTTTGTTCCATCATATCATTGGTTTGAAAAGATAAAATTAAGTTCTTAAAATTCTTTGTTTTATATTTTTTATCATTATTTCCTCCAAACTGATCAGCAAAACCATCCGAACTTAAATAAATGGTATCGCCTTTTTGATATTCAAAAACCTGCTCTTGAATTTCAAAATTTGAACCAATACCACCAATCGAAGAATTACTTCCTTTAATCTCATATAATATTTGTCCATTCAAATTTTCATGCAGCCTGAGGTTTTCTTCATTAATACTAATTTGTTTAAATTGTTCAGTATTGATATATATTGGGCGTTTTGCACCTGCGTACCGAACCTCTTTTTTATTAAAATCAATAGCACAAAGCAAAATATCCATTCCATCGCCAATGTAGTTTTTATGGTGAGCCGACATAAATTCAACAAGTAAACTATTTACCTTAATTAATATTTCGGCTGGGTTTCTTAAACCATGTTGGTCAACCGTTGAATTTAATAAATTATAGCAAACCATTGAAATTAATGCTGCTGGTATGCCATGTCCGGTGCAATCGGCTACCGCAATTAATTTTATTCCGTCAATATTTCTAGCCCAATAAAAATCACCTGAAATGGTATCTTTTGGTGAATAAAAAATAAAATGCTCAGGAAATAATTCATTCATCTCATTATCACTTGGAAGTATAACTTTCTGAACCATTTTTGCACGTTCCAGACTATCAAAAAAATCTTTGGCTTTTTCTTTTATCTTTACTTTAAAATCATTTAATATTTCTTTGGTGTTTTTATTATTATCCAGATTATTAATTTTTCTTCTAACCTCTACTTTATTCAATTGATATGAAACAATTTGAAGTAACTCTTTAATATCAAAAGGTTTGGCAATATAATCGTCGGCCCCTAGGTTCATCCCATTTCTAAAATCTCGCATGGTTGATAATGCACTCATAAATACAAATGGCGTACAATAAAGTTCTGGATTTAATCGAAATGCTTTTACGGTTTGCCAACCATCCAATTCTGGCATCATCACATCACAAAGCACTAAATCTGGTTTCATTTCAATGGCTTTATTTAACCCATGTTTACCATTAGCAACACATTCTACTTCGTAACCGCTTAAAACTAAAATATCAGAAATAGTATCTCTAATGTTTTTTTCATCTTCTATTACTAATATTTTACTCATGTTAAATGAAGTTAAATCTAACATAAATTTACTCCTGATTTTTCTATTAAAATAGTTTGAATTTCCCAAAGAATGTTTTTAGTTTCCAATGTAAATTACTTTTAGCTATTGTTTGAATACTTTTATTACAGAAGTACTGTTAGAAATAAAATAAATCCCAGAAGATAATCTAGTTAAATCAGCACTGTATTTAGATTCATCAACATTGATTAATTCTATTTCAAAAGTAATATCTTGATTTAAGACATTAAATATTTTAAACCCATCCATGTCTTTTTTAGAACCTGTAATTGATATCACATTTTTGGTTGGATTTGGAAAAATAGTAAATCGAATATTTTCTAACCCATCAAATGTTATTGATTTTATTCGTGAATATGAGCTTTGTCCATCAAAATCTGTTTGTTTTAATCTATAGTAAGAGACTCCACTAATTGGTTTTTCATCAGAGGTATAATAATTCATATTTGTATTACTATTACCAGCTCCATCAACAATTTGTATAGGAATAAAAAACTGACTATCTATTGATCGTTCAATAGTAAAATAATCATTATTAATTTCGGTAGCAGTTTCCCATAATAAGCATACTTCTGTGTTGCATTTATTTACTTGAAATGATAGTAATTCTATTGGTAAAGGATTGTTAATTGAGCTGGATCCTAAAGTAAATAAGCCAAAATTATTTATAGCAACAGGTGTTGTACAACTTGTTCCAGAAATGACAGTTCCTAATACAGTAGAACCAGATGTGCCTCCATTTCCATCTGATGTCCATAAAACACCATTCCAACGAGCAAGTTGAATATCACATAAATTATCTAAACCACATGAGTTTGAAGCCCATGAAAGCTTTACTTCCACATTAGAGCTACCTCCAGTTCTGTTTAGCACCCAATATTCGCAACTACTTATGTGGTTTAATCCAACATCCAACAAATTCCTATTGTATATTCCATCTAGATCCGACTCAGTGTAAAATGCAGTAAAATGATCAGTATTAACAGTTGGTGCTGATATGTTAATACTTCTAATTAGATTGTTATCGCCAATTGGAAATTCAAATGCATCACTTCCTGTTTTCCTGACAACTCCATTAATATAACTTGAATCACTACTCCCAATGAATGATGACCCATCTAAAAAATGAACAAATTCTGTGTTAATATCAGAAGTATCTGTAACTATTCTTCCTTTGTTAAATGTTAATTCTCCAGCAATTTGAAGTTCATTATCTAATTTAATTGAATTGTTTGGCTTATTAATTATTAAATTATTAACTTGAATTATAGTTGAGCCATTAAGTGATTGATAATTTGAACCAACTAGATATAATGAACCTAAATTATTATTAAAAGTTCCATTGTTGGTAAAGTTTCCAAAAAAAGCAACTTTAGACATCGCATGTATTTTTAAATTACCATTGTTTTGAATTTGTGCAAAGTTATTATTTACTAACAATGTTAATGTAATCAATATGATTGCTTTTATTCTCATATCTTTTTAATATTAGATATTAAATTTATTTTATAAATTTTTTGCTGTATAATGAATTAATACGCCAGAAATTGCAGGATTTACTGAAGGATTATTCCCATCAACTAACGATACTCTTGTAATTTTAAACATAATAAAATTCCTTCCTGTAATGTCGATTGCTGGTATCCCAAGGTGTGCTAATTGATCCGTATATTGTACTGTCGAAAGGATTTTATCCCCACTATCAATTGTTCCTGTAGTTCCATTTATTATACTACCACTTACATATGACTTGTAAGACACATCCCATCTTACTTCTTTAGCTGTTTCAGAAGACATCGACAGAAAATTTATATGAATGTAAATAATTCCACCTGCGTAATCGTCTGGTATTTCAGTCCTAAAATATAATTCATTGTTCATTGAAAATTGTTCAACGATATTATTATCAAAAACAACAGTAGAAGTTTTTGTTGGTCCAACACCTTTTCCAACAGTTGGAAGCAAAATATGTTTGCCATAAGTAGCACTTGGCAGTTCTACCCAAGATGACCCATTGAAATAATTAGGCCGATTTGTTGTTGTACTAAAAATTTGTAACCCAGTAGCTGGTGAAGCTATTGAATTACGTTCAGTATCTGTCATTCTTGGCATTAAAAATCCTTGAGATTTACTTTCCATTTCCAACAATGAACTACTATTAATCGTTGCAGGATTATCGCCTATTTTAACTTGTGCTTTTAGTGTATTAATAAAAAGAACAATCACACAAAAAGCTAAAACCATTATTTTAAGATTGTTAGCTTTTAAAGTAAATAAAAAATTGAAATATTTTGATGAACTTTTCATAACATTAAGTATTAAAATATAATACACAATATTATTATCGAACAATCAATATTTCTATTGACAATTTCCGAAGGTTGAATCTCGATTTCCCAACAAGAGTTTTAAACCAAATTTTAGGCGATATGGTTTAGCATTTTCATTAATTCATCTTTGTTGTGGTGTGATACAGGCACAATAGATCCATCGGATAATAGAAGTGAACCGTTTTTACCTCGAATATACTTGTCAATAAATTTTGCATTTATTATTGTTGATTTATGAACTTTTAAAAATTGTTTGTTTATCAAAATATTTTCAAAAGCCGACATTGGTTTTGAAACAAGAATTTTAGTTCCGTCGAGAAGAAAAAAACTACAGTAGGCACGATCTGCCTGACATTTAATTATTTTATCAAAAGACACCAACATTAACCCATCTGAACAAGGTAACGCAAGTTTATTAAAGGAATCGAAAACTTCTTTAGTGATAGTTTCTCCTAAGTTCAATAGTTTTTTTCGTGTATCTAATCGTAATCTAATTATTTTCAACACTTCCTCGCAATCGAATGGTTTAAGTATATAATCATCGGCACCTAAACTCATACCATGGCGAATATCTTGCTTTTCAACTTTAGCTGTAAGAAAAAGAAATGGTGGTATAATTTCGTCTTTTAATCGTTGATTTATTGCTCCGAGTAACTCAAAACCATCCATTTCTGGCATGCTCACATCACATAAAACTAAATCGGGTCGGTTTTCTATAATTGAATGATAACCTTCTCTTCCATTATTTGTTGTTAAAACATGATAACCCGACAACTCCAAAATATCTTTTAAAGTATCTCTGATGTTTTTATCATCCTCAATAATTAATATACGTTCCATGTTATTTATTTTTAAAAACTATGATAAACTCCGAGCCTTCATTTAATTTACTTCTTACGCTAATTTCTCCACCGTTTAATTCGGTATATTCTTTTGCGATGGCTATACCCAAACCTGTGCCTGAAAAATTGTTGGCATTTGTTGCCCGATAAAAGGTTTGAAATAAATTTTTAATTTCATCAGGTGGAATTCCAATACCAAAATCTTTTACCGAAATTTTTATTTGATTATTTTCAAAACTAACGGTTAATAAAGGAGGTTGGAAACCAACCGAATATTTAAAGGCATTTGATATAAGGTTAGATACGGTGTGTTCCATCAGTTTATCATCAGCAAATATTGTACGTGCCTTGCCATTTATCTTCACTATTACTTTTCTTCCATCGCTTTGAATATCGTTATATTTTCTGGAAGTTTCGTTAATAATATCAAGCAAATTGATAGGTTTATAAAGTGGTTTAACGCTACCAGCATTTATCTTTCCAAGAATAAGTACATCATTCATTAATTCGGTCATTCTTTCAACTTCCGATTGTATTCTAGTGGTTACTTTATTCAGTTTATCTTTAAACCCATTTTCTAAGGTATCAATTTGCATGTTTATTAAACTAATGTTGGCTTGAATTACGGTAAGTGGTGTTCGAAATTGATGGGAAGCTGTGGCAACAAACCTCGATTTTAATTCTCCCAATTCTTTTTCTTTGTTTAAACTTAGTTGCAACTCGTTTCGGGCATTTTCCAACTGTTCTGTTCGTGCTTGTACTAAATTTTCTAAGTTGCTTAGAGTAAACTTTAATTGTTTTTCTGTTGCTTTCTTTTCGGTAATATCTTCTTTTAGTGCAAGAAAACTAATAATTTTTCCTTTTTTGTCAAGAATTGGTCCAACCGATGCCCTTTCCCAAAACAGTGTTCCGTCTTTTTTTACGTTCTTAAATTCACCTTTCCATGTTTTACCAGCACAAATGGTTTCCCATAACTCATCGTATATTTTTGAATCGGCATTTTTGGGTTTTAATATGTTTGGAGTTTTACCAATAACTTCTGCCATTAAATAACCCGTTACATTTTCAAAATTTGGATTTACATACTCAATGTTCCCACCCAAATCAGTAATCATAACTGATACAGGGCTTTGGTTGATGGCACGTGAAAGTTTGTTCACTTCTTGTTCGGCTAAAATACGAGCGGTAATATCGTATCCCATACTAATAATATTATCGTCAACTCCTCTGGTATTGTGCCATTCGAACCATTTAACTGTTCCGTCTTTACATTTAACTTGCCTTTGGTGAAGTTCGGTGTCAATTTTGTTTTTATTTTTCGAGTAATCAATTAATCTTTTTTTGGCAAAATCACTGTCTTCTTTATTAACAAATGAAACTTCCCACCACTTGTTCCCTTTTACTTCTTTGCTGGTGTAACCTGTTAGGTTTTTAATAGAAGGAGAACAAAAAATAAGTTGCCCGTTACAATCAGAAAGCAATACAATTGAACCTATTTCCTGAATAATGGTATCAGCATGAAACAGTCGTTTTTCGGTTTCCTTACGTTTGGAGATATCAAATATAATGGCACTAAAAAATAGTTTTCCGTTACTTTCCCAACTACCCAACGTTAATTCTATAGGGAATTCCTCTTCATTTTTTCGAAGACCGAACAACTCAAAAGTGTTTCCAAGGCTTGAAAGAGTTCTATTTTTAATAGCATGTTCAAATCCATGTTGATGTCTATCTCTGTATCGCTTTGGCATCAGGTCAGTTAACGTTTTTTTCTGCATTTCTTTTTCGGAATAACCGAAAGCAATTTCAGCACCCTTATTCCATTCTAATATTTCACCATTTTCATCAATAACTAAAATAATACCCGATTTTTGAGAATGAAAAATGGAGCGAAATTTTTCTTCGCTTTCAATCAAAGCTTGTTCAATATGTTTCCGCTCGGTAATATCCTGTATTGTACCAAACATTTCAACAGGATTCCCGTTTTCATCAAAAGTTAAATTACCTAATCCATGCACCCATTTTTCCTGACCAGTTTTCTGATTAATTATTTTATATTCAGTATCAAACTTCTTTTTTTTAGTTAAAACTTCATTTGTAAAATAATTTAGCATGGATTCTTTATCATCGGGGTGTATCAGTTGTACCCACATAGCCAAGGTTTTTTTACAATCTTTTTTTATTCCAAATATATTGTTCAATTCGGTAGAGCTTGTCCATACATCCTGTTTTATATCAAGAATATAATACCCCAATTTGGCAATTTTTTCTGCTTCCTCTAATGCTCTTTCACTTTTTGTTAATGTGTTTAAGGTTTTTGTTTGTTGAGTTATATTTTTCCCTATAAAAATAAGGTGAGTAATGTTACTACGCTCATTTTCATCGGTAACTGGCATAATATTATTTTCTATCCAATAATATTCACCATTTTGTTTTTTGTTGTGAGAAGTAAGCGGATACGTTTTGCCTTTGTTTAATGCCACCCAGAGTTGTTTATTTGATGCCTCATATTTAGTATCAGTATCAATCATTTTATAGTTTTTTCCTAATACATTTTTGGCTTTGTAACCGGTTAATTTTTCAAAAACAGGATTAACATAGCTGATGGTAAAATCATTATCACAAATAATTATACTATCTGACGTGGAATTAAAAAACGCTAAAAGTTGATTTAATTTATTTGGGAGGTTTTTATATAGTTCATTATTGGTCAAGACAGATATTTTACTACCAAAATTATCTTATTACTATCTTTAAAACAACAGTAGAAGCACGCTTTATATATACGTATTTCTACTTAGTTTAAGAATTGTTTAAACTAATTTAATTGCCAACAGAAGCACCAACAGTAACAATATTAAAACTGTAAAAAAAGAAATCAGTAATTTTTCAAAATAGGAAACGTTTTTATTATTTTGGTACAGCGATGAAAAAACATATTGAACTACATTTTTCATAATTCATACTTTTAAAAGAGTTATTTTAATGTAATGTTTGCTAATTGTGGGACACTTTCCATTTCTTCTTGACGGAGTTCTTCTTTAATTATTAAATAAGAAACTACTTTCTCCTTAAGCTGTGCTGTTAAAATATTTTCAATTTGATAATTCACTAATGTTTTAATTAATTTTTTTCTGTTGTATTTTATTCTTGTATAGGTTCCTGACAAAGCTATTGGGGTAGAAATAGCTATTAAAGTAACACCAATTGGTGCATTAATTAATGTTACCAATGCTGCGGCAGGGAATATTGACATTCTTCCTGCAGCACTATTTTCTCGTTTGTCAAAATAAATATCAATAATTGCAACACAGGTATCATCTACTCCATAATGGTTTATAAATTCTTCATAAGTTAATTGGTATTCTTTCTTATGTTCAGCACAATTCGTACTGTTTGTACTAAAGCTATTTTTGTTGTTTTCTGCTATGTTATTTTGAGCGTTTACTTTAAAAGGCAGAAAGCAAACTGCTATTATTAAAATAATCATAATTTGTTGGGCTAGTGTTTTCATGACTTTATAATTTAGTGAGTATCTTCTTTTTTTATACTAAATTATAATGGAAAAATAAATACCGTTAGTAATAGTTTCCCATACCTGGTTTTGGATTTTCTATCATTCATTTTGAGTTTCCAACAAGCATCTCAAAAAAATGAGGTTATACAAGTAAAAAAAAAGATGATTTAAGAATAATACCAATGTGATTTTTAAAATTAAAACATCCGTAAGTGACGGATTAAAAATCTTATTTCGGAAACTTTCTGGAGTAAATATCGATGGTATCAAACAAATTATTTAACCTATTTGGATTAATTAATTTGAAAGTAATTTGTTGTTTATCAAGTAAAACATATTAAATCTTGATGGTTTTAGGCAAATATTAGAGGTATAAATAAAAGACCATTTATTGTTGAAAAACTAGTATGGCTTAGCCAATTTATGTATTAATAATGTTTTCTTTAAAAGCATAAATTACTATACCAGCGGTATTTTTAAGCCCTAATTTCGCCATAATGTTTTTTCGATGTGTATTTACTGTATGTGTACTCAAAAACAATGCATCTGCAATTTCTTTGTTGGTTAACCCATCACTAATCAATCGGATAACTTCAAGTTCTCTTTCAGAGAGTGAGATGCCGGAACAATCTGAAGTATCATTTGCTTTTTCGGCTAAAATATCAATTACATGACCACAATAAAACTGTTTGCCTTGGTAAGTATCTTCAATAGCTTCTAATATTTCTGGTTTTTGACAATCGTCTAATAAATAACTATCGACACCCAGCTTTAGTGCCTTATGAATAGTTTGTTTTGGAAGCACATCCGTTATTGCCAATATTTTTGTGGATTTATACATTTTTTTTATTTCTGCAATAAAATCTACTCCAAATACTTGATGCGAATAATCAATAACAACAATATCAGGAAAATATTTTTTTGATGATGAAATAAAATGTTCTCTACTATCTACCACACCCAACACTCTATTTTCTAACCCACTTTGCAAAATAGTTTTTAACCCTTCTCCAGAGATTAAGTTGTGGTTGGCTATTAAAATATCTATCATCTTATTCTTATTTAGACTAATTCTAAATAGTGTTCAAATGTAAACAGTTTTATGTTTTCAACCAAACATAAAAAGGACAATTTTTTAATAATTTGATTAGAAACAATTTTATCTTTAAATTTACTTGGTAAAATAATGGCATGAAGCATAAAATAATTATAACTTTTTTCCTGTTAACCATTTGCACTCCGTTTGTTTTAGCGACTAACGAAGGCATACGATTTATAGAAAACAAAGGGCAATGGAGTGAACCGTTTTTATACAAAGCCGACTTAGGAACTGGTTCACTATTCATTGAACAAAAATCCTTCACGTATAATCTATACAATTCTGAAGAAATTCATCAAAACCATTTTACAACTAATCTGCATCCTACCAACATAAAATATCACGCATTTAAAGTAAATTTTGTTAATGCGTTAAACGCTAAAATTAGCCCCACAGATAAATATCCAGAATATTACAATTATATTTTAGGGAATGATAAATCCACATGGAAAGGCAATGTTTCAGCATTTAAACTCATTAATTACCAAAATATCTACAACAACATTGATTTTCAAATTTATTCAGTTGGAAATCTATTAAAGTATGATGTAATTTTAAATCCAAATAGCAACATAAATGATGTTCAATTAAATTACGAAGGGGTGGACAACCTTAAAATTACCAAATCGGGTAGTTTAATTATTAAAACTTCAGTAGACGAAATTGTTGAACAAAAACCGTATGCTTACCAAAACATTAACAACCTCAAAGTTGAAGTACCTTGCGAATTTGTAATAAAAAACAACACCATTTCATTCAAGATAAACGGAAAATACGATACAAAAATTCCATTAATTATTGACCCCATTTTAATTTTTGCAAGTTACTCAGGTTCTACAGCCGATAATTTTGGAATGACTGCAACTTATGGTTATGATGGTAGTTTGTTTGCCGGAGGAACTGCTTTTAATGTAGGTTATCCTACCTCTTTAGGTGCTTACGACCCTTCATTTAACGGTGTTCCTGGTGGAGGAATTACAGATGTGGTAATTACTCGATATGATTCTACTGGTTCAAATTTAATTTACTCCACGTACATTGGTGGAAATTCAACAGAAACTTGTCATAGTTTAATTGCTACCGAAAACAATGAACTTTATCTTTATGGAGCAACCAGCTCGCTAAATTTTCCTAGTGATTCCAACTCTTTTGACAATACTTTTAATGGAGGAATTCCTGTTTATTATACCAGTAACGGTTCAAACTTTACCAATGGAACAGATATTTATGTTGCAAAACTAAGCTCTAATGGAGGTACACTTCTAGGCTCAACTTATTTAGGTGGTTCGTTAAACGATGGGGTAAATTCCACCACCAGTTTAAATTACGATACCCTAATGAATAATTATGGAGATCAATACAGAGGTGAGATCATGTTAGACCAATATAATAACTGCTACATCTCATCTTCGTCTAGGTCTTCAAATTTTCCCATCATCAATGGATTTGATAATACTTTAAATGGAGACCAAGATGCTGTTATTATAAAACTGAATACTAACTTATCGAATGTATATTGGAGCACTTATTTAGGAGGTGATAATGTTGATGCTGGTTTTTCTGTAAAGGTTGATACCAGTGGCTACGTTTATGTTTGCGGTGGAACTGCTTCGAACAATTTTCCAACTACTTTAGGCACAATTAATACTTCCTTTCTAGGTGGAAAAACAGATGGCTATATCACAAAAATAGATACCAATGGTTCTCAAATTGTTGCCTCAACATTGCTAGGCACAACTGATTATGATCAATGTTATTTTGTAGAAATTGACCGTTTTGGAAGTGTTTATACAGTTGGTCAAACCAAAGGTATTTTTCCAATCAACAATGCCCCTTACAACAATCCAAACAGTAGTAATTTTGTTGTTAAAATGGATAATAACCTTAGCACCATCAATTACAGTACTGTTTTTGGAAACGGAGGAACCACAACAAAATTTTCTCCATCGGCATTTTTAGTTGACCGTTGCGAAAACGTATATGTATCTGGTTGGGGCGGTGATATTTTAACAGGTCCATCACTAAGTGGTATGCCTACAACCCCTGGTGCTTTTTTACCCAACTCACCAAATGGTTACGATTTTTATTTAATCGTTTTGGAACGTAATGTTCAATCGCTACTTTATGGAACTTATTTTGGTGGAAATTTAAGTCAAGAACATGTGGATGGAGGTACAAGTCGTTTTGATAAAAACGGTATTGTTTACCAATCGGTGTGTGCAGGATGTTGGAGTAACGATGATTTTCCAACGACGCCTGGAGCTTGGTCGAATACCAACAACAGCTCAGGTTGTAACAACGGAACATTTAAGTTCGATTTTCAAATTATACCTAAGGCTCAATTTACTGTAGATAATTACGAAGGTTGTGCTCCGTTAACGGTAACTTTTACCAACAACAGCAACAGTAGTGATACCTATTTATGGGACTTTGGAGGTGGTGATACGACATCTGTAGTTTTTAATCCGATTCGAACTTTTACCACTCCGGGAACTTATTATGTAACTTTAATCATTCAGGATTCCATTTGTAATACCATAGATACCGCACAACAAATAATTGTTGTTGACTCTGCAATAATTATTACCGCAATTAATAATGATAGTTCTAGCTGCGATCCTGTACTTTTAACAGTATCTGCAACTGGAGCAACAAGCTACGTTTGGTCAAGTAACGCTCAATTTACTGACACCTTAAACCCCAGTTTAACAGACACCTTAACTGTTTTCGATACTCAAACCACTACTTATTATGTAATGGCAACCAATGGTATTTGTAGTGATATTGATAGTGTTACCATAACTTTTCATACAGCCTATCCCCCAAACATAGGGCTGGATAATCAACAAGGCTGTGCTCCTTTAACGGTAAATTTCACGAACAACAGTGGTCCACACGATTATTATTTATGGAATTTTGGAAGTGGTGATACTACTTCTCAAATCTTAAATCCAATCAGAACATTCTCCACTCCAGGTTCTTATCCTGTAACTCTAACTGTGGTAGATTCTATTTGCAACACTTCATTTACCGCCAATACTACAATTACTGTTGCCCCTGTTGTAACTATCTCTGTGCCTAACAATTCCATCAATACTTGCGATTCTGTGATGTTGTATAGTACTGCTACAGGTGCAACTAGCTATATTTGGTCAACCAACAACCAATTTACTGATACCTTAAATCCCAATTTAATAGATACCATAACTGTTTTTAATACACAAACCACTACCTATTATGTAATGGCAACCAACGGAATTTGTAGTAATATAGATAGCGTAACCGTAATTTTCCATATCCCTTCAATCCCTAGTATTGGTTTAGACAACCAACAAGGCTGTACTCCTTTAACGGTAAATTTTACGAACAACAGTGGTTCGCACGATTATTATTTATGGGATTTTGGAAGTGGTGATACTACTTCTCAAACCTTAAACCCGATTAGGACATTCTCCACACCTGGTTCTTATCCTGTAACTCTAACGGTGGTAGATTCAATTTGTAGTACTACACTTTCAACTTCTACTACCATTACAGTTTTATCTGTCGTTACCATTGTAACACCAATCGCTATAAACACCTGCGATACAGCCTTATTGTATAGCACTACTGCCGGAGCTACCAGCTACATTTGGTCAACAAACAACCAATTTACTGATACTTTAAATCCGAGTTTAAACGATAGTGTTTTGGTTACCGTATCCGATACTACTACCTATTATTTAATGGCTACCAATGGGGTTTGCCCTGCTATTGATAGTATTAAAGTAAATTTTATAGGTGTACAAATTGTTGCTACTGGTGGTGCAACGTGCAATGGAGCAAACGATACTTTATCAGTTATTAGCTTAAATAATCAAACCTTAACCTATAATTGGCAACCTGTCAGCGATGTTATCTCCGGGGAAAACACTGCCAACCCTATTGTAAATCCTTCTACAACTACAACTTACAATGTTACTGCACAAAATGCTTTCGGTTGTTCAGCAACAGCTTCTGCAACAGTTATTGTCTCAGGATTTAATCCAAACAATATTTTTATTACTGCTGATGACGATACCTTGTTAAACGGAGAAGCGACTTATTTACACGCCCAACCCGATTCAAATTTTACTTATTTATGGTTGCCTAGTGCAAGTTTAAACAACAATACCATTGCTAATCCTTTGTCAAATCCAACTACCACTACCACGTACACAGTATTTTTTACAGAGACTACTAGCGGTTGTATTTACCGAAAAATTTATACCCTCTACGCTTGGGAAATTATCTGTGGTGAACCCGATGTTTATTTGCCCAATGCCTTTACACCAAACGGCGATAAGGAAAATGACGTTTTGTATTTGAGAGGAAGAAATGTGGAAAGTATGCACCTAAAAATATACGACCGTTGGGGAGAATTGGTTTTCGAAACCAAACAACAAAGTATAGGCTGGGATGGAACTTACAAAGGTAAACTTGTTGACCCTGCAGTTTTTGTGTATCACCTTTCGGTAATTTGTTTGGATAAACAAGAATACTTTAAAAAAGGAAATGTAACGGTAATAAGATAATTAAACAATTGATTAATGTGAAAATGTAACAATGCAAAGAATTATACAATTATCATCTTTTTGTTTCTTGGTTCTTGCTCCTATTCTATTGAAAGCTCAGGATATTCACTTTTCTCAATTTTACAACTCGCCATTAAATTTAAGCCCGGGTTTAACGGGCAATTTTGTGGGCGATATTAGGGTTGTTGGCAACCAACGTTCGCAATGGAGTTCGGTAACTACTCCCTACTCTACTTTTGGTTTGGCAATTGATGCCAATACCATTTACAACACTCCTATTAGTGTAGGTTTAGGTTTTTACAACGATAAAGCCGGCGACTCGGAATACAGCACTTTACAAATTGCCCCAAGTGTAGGATACACTTATTTTATTGGCGACTCAACACATACTATAACAGCAGGAATACAACCTACGTTTACCCAAAAAAGTATTAATTACGACAAATTAAAATTTGACAATCAATACAACGGTATTAGCTACGACGAAAGTTTAAGTAACGGCGAAACTTTTAGCAACGATGGCAGAAGTTACCTCAACGTACATGGAGGTTTGAGTTGGAATTACAACATCGGGCAACGTAAATCTGTAACTGCTGGTGTGGCTTTGCACAATATTTTCAACCCAAAACAAAGCTTTTTTAACAATAACGCCATTGAATTACATCGTCGATTTACATTTCATGCCAATGGGTTGTTTAAAATTTCTGACCGAATTGATGGTTTACCAGGCTTATCAATAATGACACAAGATCGATTTAAAGAAATTATTTTTGGAGGCTTAGGAAAATATCACCTCAACAACGGCAATTACAAAGCTGCTTATTTAGGCTTTTGGTACAGAAACAGCGATGCCACCTTCATTACTGCCGAATTAGATTATGGCAGTTTCCATTTTGGAATAAGTTACGACATTAACCTGTCATCGTTAAAAGTGGCAAGTAACAACCGTGGTGGTTTTGAGTTTGCTGTCATCTATATTTTTGAAAAATATCGCCCAACCATTAAACGATATAAGGCTTGTCCGAATTATATTTAGGTACTCGAGAAACTGTCAATTCGAGTAGCGGAATTTTTACGTAACGTATCAAGAAGATGATGATTTTTACTCCAATTTTAAAGTTCTCGATATGGTAAAATTCCACTACTCGAATTGACACCTTTTTTCATTAAAAATTCTTCTAAATGCACAATGGGTAATCTTTAACTCTTATGTGAATAATTATTCAAAAATAAAGAACAAAAAAAGCACCCTTTCGAGTGCTTTTTTTGTTATCAAATTACAACAATTATTATTTTGCTGTTTGTGTTTTAATTTGTTCTATTTGACCAGGCAATGCATCTTTAGTTGCATTTAATGCCTTAGTAGCTTGAGTTACATTTTTTACCGCTTTAAGTGAATTGGTTTTTGGTGTAATTGTCTTAGCTTCTTTTATCACATCTTCTGATTTTGCTAACAAACCAGCAACATCTTTTTGTTGAGATTCTAAATCACTTTTAATTGATTTTGCATCACCAGCATTGTTTTTTAAGTCGCCTAATTTTTTAGTCAATTCTTGATTTTTTTCATACAAATCAAACGAAGAATTTACATAGCTATCAGTAGCAGAATGACCAACTGCTTCTGGTCTTTTTAATTCTTCAGCAACTTTTTCTTTTTTCTCTTTTTTCTCTTCTTTTTGAGCCGAAGCATTAACCGATAATCCTGTAATTAATACTGCTGCAAATAAAATTTTTGTAAATGTTTTTAAATTTTTCATAGTTGTTTTTTTAGGTTTGTTTATTAAACAAATATAGCAAATTAATTGATATACAAGTTTTTGGAGCAACTATTTGTAATACTCGTTATTGCAATTTTGAGCTAAAATCTTAAAAACAAAGGCTTATTTTATTTTTTTCCAAATAAAATAAGCAAACGAAAAAAATAAAACGACTAGAACTACTTTTAACCAAATCGGTGTATAAAAAATTCCGACAACCAGAATAGGTAGCAAAAAAATTCCAGCTAAGTGGGCTAAACCTTGGTTTTTCATTTTATTGAATCTTCTTAAACATTCTATTCCATTTGTAGTTGCCTTTATCCATCGAAAACAAAATGGTTTGAGCCTTACCAACAATGTGATTTTCGGGTAAAAATCCCCAAAAACGAGAATCGGCACTGTTGTGTCGGTTATCACCCATCATAAAATAATAATTCATTTTAAATTGATAGGTTGTGGTGAACTCTCCGTTTATTAAAAATCCGTTATCAGTTTCTTCAAAGGAGTTTTCTTCGTAAACTTCAATTATTCTACGGTACAAAAAAATGTTGTTTTTATCGAGGGTTACCGTCATTCCTTTTTGTGGGATAACTACTTCTCCAAAATAATCGATGTTCCATAAATAACTTGGATGATAGGGAAAAATATAATCAGCATAAACATTGGGTTCTACTTCAATTTTTTTAATGGATTGGATAAAATCCGATGATTTTAGTTGGTAATAAGCGGTATCGGTCATGGTTAATTCCCAGTGGTTTTCCAAACCATCTAATCCTCCTTCGGTTATTTCGTAATTTAACAAGGTATCGTTAGTAATCGGTTTGTTGGTTACTACTTTGTAGTTGAATTGTGCATGATGTGGTAATTCCAACTCTTGTTTGTTGATATACACTCGTTTGTTATCTATTTTTAAAGTATCTCCCGGCAAACCGATACAACGTTTAATATAATACGAGCGATGGTCGACAGGGTAATCGGTGTCGAAAGGATAATTAAACACAATAACGTCTTGTCGTTGAATGGTATCCACAAAAAAACGATAGTAAGGCAATTGGATAACATCTAAATAGGCTTTGGTTTGTTCCAGCCAAGGCAAATGCTGGTGGCTAAGTGGAAAAGTTAGCAACGTAATTGGCGACCTTGCTCCATACGATAATTTGTTTACAAAAATTAAATCGCCGGGCAGCAAGGTTTTTTCCATAGATGATGATGGAATGGTAAATACCTCAAAGAAAAATGCCTTAATGACCATAACGGTAATTAAGGCAAAAAATAAGGCTCTTATCCAGTCTTTTATGGTTTTCATTTTAAAAAAATACACCCCCCTTACCCCTCTCAAGAGGGGAAACTTAATGAACCAACGTAAATAAACGTTCCCAACGAATTCTACCTAATTGACTGTCGTAGGATAACCATACAAATACCGCTTTTCCAACAATATGGTCTTCGGGTACAAAACCCCAAAAACGAGAATCTAATGAATTATGTCTATTATCTCCCATCATCCAATAATAATCCATTTCAAAGGTATAGGAATCTTTTATTTCGTTGTCGATGTATATTTTATCGCCAACCACACGTAAATCATGGCCTTCGTAATTGTGAATTACTCTGGTGTAAAGTGGCAACGTTTTCAAATCTAATTTAACCGTAACACCTTTTTTAGGAATTACAAATGGTCCAAAATTATCTCTAGTCCAATTGTAATTAGTATCATGGGGGAAAACTGGCAGGTTTTGGAACTGATATACATAACCTAACGGTTCAAGTACTTTTTCTACCGATTTTACATACGAGAATTGTTTTACTTTTGCGGCAGCAGCATCGGTTAATGTTAATTCAAATTCATTTTTATTTTCTAATTGCTGAATAGTTTCTGTGGTGATATTTTTCCTTTGCAATGTTTTTACATTAAAACCAGTACCATCGGTAACTACTTTGTAAGTGAATTGAGCATTTGGATCAAAATAGGCTACTTGGTCGTTAATCATTAATTTACTGTCAACAATCTGAAGTTTATCGCCAGGTAAACCAACACAACGTTTAATGTAATTTTCTTGTTTATCGGCAGGGCGACCAACAACTGTGAAATTAGAATAAACAAAATCTTTTCCGTAATCTCTTACCAACTGTTCGTAAACTTGATTTTGGTGTTCTAATACTACCGTATCACCAGCAGGAAAGTTAAACACTACACAGTCGTTGCGTTCTACTTTTCCCATAGCAGGAAGTTTTGCATAAGGAAATTTTATTACTTCCAAATACGATTTTTTACCGCCTACAAAAGGAACCCATTCAGGAAAACTGTGGTGAGTAAATGGGAAACTTACAGGGGTGTTTGGCACTCTGGCACCATAAGCCATTTTGTTTACAAACAAAAAATCGCCCACCAATAATTTTTGCTCCATCGATGATGTTGGAATGGTAAATGCTTCGAGGTAAAAACCTCTTATCAACGTTGCTGCAATTACTGCAAATACAATAGCATCAGCCCATTCTCTGCTTTTCGATTTTTTGTATTTAGCCGCTTCTTCGTATCCAATAAATTTAAAATCATCCTGAAAAACCAAATAAGGTAGGTAAATTCCGGCAAAAACAACTCCTAAAAAATGTTCAGTAAATTTTACTTTTCCAAACAATTTCATCAATTCTACAATAATTCCCATCCAAACCACAAAACCTAAAAATGGCACGTAATAAATAATAGTCCACCACATGGATTTATGAATGGCTTTAACTGCCAAATGAGTACTGTAAAAAGGAACTAAAGCCTTCCAGCCTTCAATACCCAGTTTTTCGAAAATTTTGTACAAAGCAATATGCGTAGCTAAAAAGTACAAAATTGATAAGATGATAAATGTTGTTATACTGATTTCCATAGGTTATTTTGATTAGAGATTAGAAATTAGAGATTAGGTATTAGTCATGGTCTTCTTTTTTTTTGCCATCTACGTAGCCCCTCCTTCGGAGGGGTTGGGGAGGCTAAACAGTACTTCTTTCATGGTAAAAATACCCTTTTTATTTACAATGTATTCTGCACCAATAACAGCACCTAAAGCAAAGCCGTTTCTATTGTATGCCGTGTGTGTTATGGTAATGTCGTCTTCGGCAGATTGGTAAAAAATTTCGTGTGTACCCGGAACATCATTTACCCGTTTAGAAATAATGCTTAATTCATTATCTTGTGTGGTGTTATGGTTTACCCATGTTGTTTTTCTGTCGATGTTTTCTATAATCCCTTCGGCTAAAGTTATTGCTGTTCCACTTGGTGCATCTTTTTTTTCGGTATGGTGAATTTCTTCCATCATTACACTGTAGCTGGGGTATTTGTTCATTAACTGAGCTAGTTTTTTGTTCAATTCAAAAAAAATATTTACTCCTAAACTATAATTGGTAGCATGTAATAAGGCATTGTTTAAATTTAAACAGTTTGATTTTACTTCATCAAACTTGTTGTACCAACCAGTTGTTCCTACCACAACTGGCAAGTTGGCTTCGAAGCATTTGTAAATATTTGCAATTACAGCGTTAGGCTCCGTAAATTCAATAGCTACGTCACATTTTTTTAAATTCTCCACGGTAAAATCGTCCATGTTGTCTAAATTAATTTTTAGCACTACATGATGGCCTCGTTTGATAGCATTTTTTTCGATTGCTACTCCCATTTTACCGTATCCTATTATTGCTATGTTCATCTGTAGATATTTATTGTTTTTTTTATGTCAGATGGAATACGCCATGTTATCTTAATCACTTTTTGTTTGCTTTTTTACGTGGCTATTTCATTGTTCTATAACCTAAAATTGACCTCGTTTATTTTAATTTAACAGATGTTTTACACGATTGGTTTATACCAATTATAAAAGGTTATTTAAAGGGTTATAATTAGCGTAAATCCTTTACTAAAATTATTTTTATCGGTTAATTGAATGTTCGGTTGAAAATAAAAACTCAGGTTATCGTTTACCGGAAAAGTAAATAAATGGGCATCAACGGTGGCATCAACGATGTTAAACACATATATTAATCCAGCAATAATGTACGAAAAATCTCGGTTTCTTCGATACACATCCATGTTGCTTCTAATGTTTTCAGGGGTTAAAATCCCATCAAATTCGTCAAAAGTGGTGGTATCGCTATCAATTCTAATAATGTATGCATCTTTAAACCGTTTATATTCCTTATGATTAGAAAAAGCAAAGTAAAGAGAAGTTCCGATACCACCATAAATAATAGGTAATTTCCAATATTTACGGTTGTAAACTTGCCCTAGTCCGGGAACAACCATACTCATTAAAGTAGCTTTGGTGGGGGAATGAATTTTTGTTTTAGCCGAATCTAAAACGATGGTATCGCTTTCTAAAGTTTGTGAATACCCCGAAAAAGCTATTAAAAAAATAGCAACAATAATTAGTTGAATATGTTTTGCGATGGTAAACACCATGTCGAGTTACAAACCTAACAAT
>CAYJMI010000033.1:0-29810 GCA_964371285.1 uncultured Vicingus sp.
ATTCAAGTATCTCCGTCCTTGATTTATCAGTAAAAAATTCTTCGATTGGTACACCATTAAACATATATCTACCATAAGTACCCCATTTTTCTTTTTTAATATATTTTGCTCTTAAACCTAATTCACCATTGTTGTCTTTAATGAAATCTTTTGTCAATTGTAGTTCTTGACCAAAGAGAAATCCTTGAAATGAAATCAGAACCAATATTAGAAGAATTTTTCTCATCCTCTAAAAGTAATAAATTTTCAATTATTGCAGCAGAATTTGTACATTCGAAAAAACACCCTAAAATCCTACAACAAATCGTTCGCCAAATTAGCCAATTCGCTACGTTCTCCTTTTTCGAGGGTAATGTGAGCAAACAGTTCGTGCCCTTTTAGTCGGTCGATTAAATACGATAAACCGTTACTTTGTTCATCCAAATAAGGCGAGTCGATTTGGTTAATATCTCCAGTAAATATTATTTTAGTGTTTTCTCCAGCTCTTGTAATTATCGTTTTTACTTCATGAGGTGTTAAATTTTGTGCTTCATCCACTATAAAATACACATCGCTTAAACTCCTACCACGAATATATGCCAATGGGGTAATTACAATTTTTTCTTCTTTTTGCATTTCATCAATTTGGCGGTTTCGTTTTTCGTTTTCACCAAATTGGTTTTTTATAAATTTCAAATTATCCCAAAGTGGCTCCATGTATGGTCCAATTTTTTCGTTGGCATCACCGGGTAAATAACCTATGTCACGGTTACTCAACGGCACAATGGGTCGAGCCAAAATAATTTGTTTGTATTGATTGCGTTGCTCTAATGCACTAGCCAATGCCAACAAGGTTTTACCTGTTCCTGCAACTCCTTGCAATGCCACCAGTTTAATGTTGTTGTTTAATAAAGCATGAATGGCAAAAGCTTGTTCGGCATTTTTTGGTTTTATACCGTAAACGTATTCTTTTTCAACTCGCTCCAACGTATTGTCAATGGGATTATAAAAAGACAGTGCCGAGTTTTTTCCGTTACGTAAAATGTAAAACGAGTTTTTCTTGAATTTGATTTTTTTAATTTCAGGATTTTCTATTTTGCCCCCATTAAATATTTTTTTAATGATTTCTGGGTCAACATCTTCAATGCTTTCTTTACCAGTAACCACTAAGTTTTTTAAATCGTGTATTTTACCTGTTAAATAATCTTCTGATGGTAAATCAAGTGCACGAGCTTTTAGCCTTAAATTTATGTCTTTGGTAACCAAAACCACCGTTCTATCAGGATATTCTTCTTGAAGAGAAATAGCAGCATTTAAAATTTTATGGTCGGGTTTGGTATCGTCAAAAATAAATTCCGCATCACGTTTTGTTTTTTCGTGGTGCATAATAATTTTAAACATCCCTTTACTATGTTCATTCAGTTTTATCCATGTTTGAAGAGTATTGTTTCCACTTACTTTATCTAAAAAACGAATAAACTCACGAGCCTCAAAATTTTTGGTGTCATTACCCTTTTTAAAGGTATCTAATTCTTCTAAAACTGTTATTGGTATAGCAATGTCATTATCATCAAAATGGTTAATTGCATTGTGGTCGTGCAATATTACTGACGTATCTAACACGTAGATTCTCGATTGTTTTTTCTTTTTCATATAAAGGTTTTTCGATTATTAAATTATACTTAAGATTCTTGGAAATTAAGTATTAAATAAGAGTGAAAATTTAAGCTACTTCATGAAATAATTAACCGAGTTACGAACAATCTTTTAATTAGATAATTGAATAATAAGATAATGTAACAATTGGAAGATGTTGTTATAGGAAGGCTCTAAAAATAGAGTTTACACCCCTACCCCTCTTGATAGAGGGGAAGAAATAAGTTACCCCGATAGCTATCGGGGTAGAACCCTCTTAAAGAAATTTCGAAAATAAAAGAATTTACTCTTTCAAAAATTTGAAGACTTGTTTTGAATCGTTCTGGATGAATTCTAAAAAGTAAACCCCTTGTTTAAGCGATGAAACATCTAATCGAACTTTAGTTGAATTGATTATTTTTTCCATCAAAACTTCTCTGTTTAATACATCACGTACAATTAAGTCAGTGCTAGAAAGAGGCAAATCAAACTCCACAAAAAGAAAATCTTTTGTAGGGTTAGGATAAAAATTTATTTCTCCATTTTCAACTTGATTAACACTAGTTGTTAACCACACCACATTTACCAGTTGTTCGTCTAAAAGTGAAATATTTTTAGCATTATCAATTACCAACGATTTTACTTTCCCTGCTGGTGTGCCTTCAAAACGAATGTCACTCAAAGTATCGTTACCCACCGTAACCAAAGCACTATTTCCTCTGTTGTGATATACTTTTAAATTGTTTACGGTATAACTGGCATCTCCACTTCTAAACGAAACATAGCTGCCTGTTGTGTAAGCTGAGGGGTCTTGCCAAGACGCACTAAACACATCATTTACAAAAACATCAATTTCTCCGTTGGTTTTATCAAAAGTTACTTTAAAATCGTACCAAGTAGAAGCGTTAAATGTGTATGCCACATCTTGCTCTAAGCTAAATACATCATTAACCACTTTGTAAATTTGAATTTTGTTATTGTCTAACCTAAACCACACAAAATACGAGTTGCCTCTGTTCGGCTGCGAAGCATCGTCGCACATAAAATGAAAACCTGCCCTACGATTGGTTCCTGGCCCTTCAATTTTACCTTCCCAATGGTACAAATATTTTGTATATGTGTTTTGATTTAATGCAGCATAAATGTTGGTATTGGTATTGGTGTCTTCACTCTGAACCAAATAACCTCCTGCAATGTTCCATATTCCAGTAGAGGTAGTCCAATCGGGATGTATAGCCATATCAAAATTATCGCTAAAAAATCCGTTGTTATCATTGGCTCTCCACTCTACTCCATCAAAATCTATCACTTGATAAAATTGGTGCAAAACTCCACTTCCGCCCACATTGTCGGCATCGGTAAAGTTTGCTGTAAAATCGTCGTTTACAGGATTTGCAACAGCCGAAACAATTGTTGTTGGTTTAATAGCATCTGGAGCAATCGAGTTCCAAGTAATTTCAAAACCGGGTTGAACAGTAGAACAATCGGAACGAAATTCGATGAGTACATTCCCACTATTTACTGTAATTGTTGAGGGTATTGATGACCCTGTGTAATAACCAACTCTAGGACTAAAAGGAGTTGTTCCGTTATAAATGTATAAATAATCCCACGTGTTTTCCACATCAAAAACATTGATGTTTAGTGTTATTGAAGAAGCTGAAGTGGGTTGTATTAAAAACAAAGTACGTTCGTCGTTGGTATAACTTCCTCCTGCTCCGCCTAAATCGGTAACCGTTCCTGATAAATTGGTATTGGTTGTAATTGGTGTACCAATGTTGATAAGTTTGTAGTAATAATCCCAATCCCAATTTGCTCCTGGGTCGGTGTGGGTTTGATTAGGAAAATGTTGATGCCCCTTAATTTTTACACAACTACCAGGTATATTAGAAGCATTATAATTGGTGGTTGGTGCCCAAGGAAAATATGCTACACGAATAGGATTAATTCCATAACCACTTTGGGTAACATCAATTGACAAATTAGCAGAAGCTTGATACATGGCAACGGTGTACCACGCAGGGTCAGAAACATAACCTTCGTGTTCATACCCAATGGTGTAAGGATTTTCTGAACCCACATGCCATGCTTTATTACTTTCCAAAACTACTTGAGTTACTTGCCCATCGGAAGAACGCAATACATAATGATAAGAAACACTTGATGAACAATTGCCTGCCCAAGAAATAGCTCCAGCGTATGTTCCTTGAACAGTATGAATAGTGATGGCAGAAATTGCTGTTCCTGCCCTTGAACTATAGTTGCAAGAAGGAGCTAAACTGGTTAATGCTGGTGCATAATCAACCGATTTAAGTGTTTGATTAGAATTGTTGTATTGCTTTCCATCTTTAGTGCTTACTGAGTTTTCTGTAATAATAATATTTGAAGATGAAAGTACTTGTAAGTTCTCAACTCCAAAAATAGTTGCTAAACTAATGTTATGGTTTGGAAAGTGATAGGTTTTTTGAGCAATTTCATCATTCAAAAAATTGAATACCGAATACAAATGTGAGTTTAAAGCAAAATCGTTTTGTATTCCGTTGTAAGGCAATTCGCTTAAAGCAACCAATATTTCGGTATGATTTTCAACTTGAGTTTTATCAAAAGAAGCTAACTGCACTAATTCGTGATATGCTTTTGCATAAGCCAAAATGTTTTGAGCAGGATTTTGTATAATATCGCTAATAGTAATTCCAGAAAGTTGCGATACATAATTTAAGTTGTTTCTAAAGTACCCTTTTCCATCTAAAGTTAATCCCATAACTCCATAAGCTGCTGGTAAACCCACACAACTTTCTGTTTGGTTATCTAAATGCTGAAAACGTGATGTGGTAAAAGCAACTGCTTCTAACATTCCTTGTGGGACATCAGGGTATTGCTGATAAGCAGCATCAAATTCGTTTTGATAATTATTGGTGGGATAAATGCTATGTTGAGCCGAAAGGGTGCTACCAATAACAATTAATGTTAGTAAAGCGAGTAAATTTTTAATCATAATGAATGAAATTAGGTTAATTCAAAAATACTGAATTATTACGAATAATGAAGTAAAGTAATTATTCAATTACAAACCAATAGAAATACCCCCTCTAATAATAGGGCTTGGATAAAAAGAATCTTCTGTTTCGTTTACATCCCAAAGTACTAAAATAGAGAGGTAAGAACGACCATCACCCAATTGCTGTTTTAAACCTCCGCCTACAAATACTCCTACGGCATTTATTCTGGATTGCCTATTCCACGAAAAATAGTTCATTAAATTACTTTCAGCGTGAACTAAAACAGGTAAATCTTTAAATAAATATTGTGTAAAAATGGTTCCACCATAAATGTTGGTTTTATACTTATTAACGTTGTCGGAATAATAAATATAAGTACCCCCAAAACCTGCTAAAATATTATCAGTAATATAATAACCAACCGTAGGTGAAATTTCAAAATAAGTTAAATCACCGAAAGTAGCACCTAATCCACCTCCAACAGTAACTCTATCCCAATCAAATTTTCCGGTTTTTTCTGATTTGGTTTTGGTTTCGGGAGTATCGCCATAAACATAAGAGTCTTCATCGGCTTGTGAAAAGCCTAAAATAGGGCTACATAAAATAAATAGAGCTAAAATTTGTTTTATCATGAATCCAAAAATACTAAATTTTATAACTCTCAATAGAATTTAACAAAATTTTGGTTTTTACAAAAACTCCAGAACCTGTGGCAAACAAATCACCTTCTTCATTAAAAAGGTTTGCCCTAGCCTCTAATTTGCTTCCTAGATTTTTAGTCATTTCTCCAATAGCCACCAATTTTCCTTGTGTTATTGGTTTTAAAAATTTTATTTCAAAAGTACCTGTAACCACAAAAACATCTTCAATTACCGAATTTGCGGCAAAAAAAGCAGAATCATCGAGCCATTTAAAATACATTGATCCATGCAAGGCTTGTCCTGCATGAAAATAAATTGGGTTGACCTCCCAATTTATTTCGCATTTACCGGCACTTATTTCAATGGTTGGCACATACAGCTTATTAATTGGAGCATCTAAAAACATGTTTTCGAGACGCTGAAAATGTTTGTTATTACTCATACTTTATTTTTGTTTCAGTTTCACAAAAATAGAGATTTCTGTTGGAAGACGGAAGAGCCTCCCCAACCCCTCCGAAGGAGGGCTTTCGTAATCCAGATAGCTATCGGGAGCGAAACCAGTAACTAGTAACCAACAACTAATAACTAGTGACTCGAAACCTCAAACCTCAAACTTTCTTAAAATGTACAGCGTTTAAAACTATTTGAATAATAAGGAGTCTATTTATGGTATGTTTTATATTTTTGTAATCCATAAAAATAAATTTTTTGTCAAAAACTAAACAAAATCGACTGGTCATTATTACGCTTGTAACCACATTTGTAATGTATAATTATTTTGTTTACACCCAAACATCCATAGAACCAACCAAAAAACTATCCGAACTTGCTATAAAAGGGCAACAATTGTATCAAGAAAACAATTGTACGGCTTGTCATCAAATTTATGGTTTGGGGGGTTATTTAGGACCTGATTTAACCAATATTATATCTAACCCAATCAAAGGGCCAGAATATGTTAAAGCTTTTTTAAACAGTGGTGTTAAATCCATGCCTAAATTTAATTTTTCGGAAAGTGAAAAAGAAGCTTTTGTTCAATTTTTGGCAGAAGTGGATAAAACAGGCTATTATCCAAACTATAAGGCAGAAATGCAACCCGACGGATGGGTCAAATTAATGTACAAAACCAATGAATAAAACCATCCCTTTTTTATTTTTAATTTGTGCTGTTCTAGCTCTGCTTGTCGGCTCAACTTTTGGGGCTTTGGCAAGTTTTCAATATATTTTTCCTGAATTTTTAAAAGAATTTATTCCGTTTAATAAAATTCGTCCGCTACACGTAAGTAGTGTTATTGGCTGGGTTGTTTTAGCTGCAACAGGTGGAATTTACTACTATTTAACCGAAACATTAAAATTATCGCTTTTCTCTAAAAAGTTAATGGTTGTTCATTTTACCGTTTTTATGATGGTGGCTTTAGCCATCTACATTTCTTATTTTACCGGAAAAATGGGAGGGAGGGAATACCTCGAATTTTTACCCATTCTTACACTTCCTATTTTATTCGGCTGGGTTTCATTTGGCATAAATTATTTTAAAACTGTCGTAAAAAAAATCACTAATTGGCCTGTTTATTTATGGATGTGGGGTACAGGCATTGTATTTATGATGTATCATTTATCAGAAGCTCATTTTTGGTTCATCCCTTATTTTAGAGAAAACTTTATTCGTGACATGAGTGTTCAATGGAAATCTTACGGTTCTTTTGTCGGCTCGTGGAATATGCTAGTTTATGGTACATCCATTTTTGTGATGGCAAAAATTAAACATGATGATAACATTGGCAGAGGGAAAAAAGCGTTCTTTTTTTATTTTTTGGGTTTAGCCAATTTAATGTTTGGTTGGGCACACCACACGTATATTCTTCCAACTCAACCTTGGATTAGATATGTAGCTTACGCTATTAGTATGACCGAATGGGTAGTGCTTTATAGTATAATTATAGATTGGAAAAGATCTCTGAGTAAACAGAGCGTAGAAAGGAACCATTTTTCGTATCGTTTTTTATTAGCAACCGATTTTTGGGTGTTGATAAACTTATTCATGGCTTTACTCATTTCTATTCCTTACCTTAATTTTTTTACGCATGGAACCCACATTACTGTTGCTCATTCTATGGGAACAACGGTTGGCATTAATACCACTATTTTACTATCTTCTTTATTTTTTATTCTTAACCAACATCAAAGTACATTAATAAATAAAGCCGTTAGATCTATTAACTTAGGATATTGGCTGTTTAATGTGTCGTTGTTTGTTTTTTTAACTACATTAATGTTGGCTGGAGCCAAAAGAAGTTCGTGGATGTATAACGAAATGAGTGCTACCCCTTTTAGCTCTTTTCACGAATCATTATTTCCGATTATTACTACCTTTATTATTGCTGGTCTAGGAATTTTAGTCGGATTATTATTAGTTTGTTTACCACTTTTAAAAGGTTTTATTGCAGAAATTAGCCTCCCAACCCCTCCGAAGGAGGGGCTTTCGTAGAGGAACGAAACCAGCACAACCAGCACAACCAGCACAACCAGTAACTAGAAACTAGCAACAAAATAAAATGCAACCTAAAGTACTCATGATATTGGCTCACCCAGATTTTGAAAAATCACTAGCCAATAAACATATCAAAAACAAATTAGCACAAGAAAACAATGTTGAAATTCGACACCTTAACGAATTATACCCCAACCATAAAATTGATGTACAAACCGAACAAGAGGCTTTAAAAAATGCTGATGTAATTATTTTTCAATACCCTTTGTTTTGGTACAGTGTACCAAGTATTTTAAAAGAATGGATAGATAGTGTGTTTACCTACGGTTTTGCTTTCGGCAAAGGAAATTATCAATTGGAAGGGAAAAAAATTATCGTATCATTTACCACTGGAAGTTCAAGTAAAGATTACCCTGAAGATGTTGTGGAAAAAATTGTTTTTCCGTTTAAAGGCTTGGCTAACTTTTGTAAAATGAATTACTTAACTACCATTTATTCGCACGAAATAGCAAACTATTCTGATGAAGCAAAAGAAAAATCAGTAAAAAATGTCGAAATTCACGCAAAAAAATTAATTGAATTACTAAAATGAAATTTAACGAACTAGGCTTTGAACCTCAAGTATTAGAAGCCTTAGATGCTATGGGATTTAACACTCCCACCCCCATTCAAGAACAGGCTATACCAGCAATAATGCTACAAAAAGATGTAATTGCTTGTGCTCAAACTGGTACTGGAAAAACTGCCGCTTTTGTGCTTCCTATCCTAAATGAAATCTGTAAAAATCCTTCTCATGGCAAAGTAAATACCATTGTAATTGTACCAACTAGGGAATTAGCCATACAAATTGACCAACAAATTGAAGGCTTGAGTTATTTCACCAATGCTACTTCTATTGCTATTTACGGCGGTGGCGATGGACAAAGTTTTGATTCAGAAAAAAAAGCATTGTTAACAGGTGCCGATATTATTGTTTGTACTCCTGGTAGATTTATGTCGCACTTAAATATGGGTTATTTCGACACTTCGGGTGTAAAACATTTTATTTTAGATGAAGCCGACCGTATGTTGGACATGGGTTTTAATGAAGACATTATGAAAATTGCTGAACAACTTCCAAAAAAACGACAAAACCTGATGTTTTCGGCAACATTTCCTCCTAAAATTAGGTTTTTAGCCAACAAATTATTGCATGAACCGACTACCATAAATATTGCCATTTCAAAACCTAACGAAGGCATAAAACAAGGTGCTTATTTGGTTTATGATGGTCAGAAAATAGCATTAATAAAATCCATTCTTACAAAAACCAATTTTGAGCACGTATTGATTTTTACGGGTAAAAAAATAATGGTAAAAGAAATCACCATGGCGTTGTCAAGGGTTGGAATTCAAGCAAAAGGAATTCAATCGGATTTAGAACAAAAAGAACGAGAACAAATTTTACTTGATTTTACCAACAAAAAAATCAGGGTTTTAGTTGCCACTGATATTTTGGCTCGGGGTATTGATATTAAAGGAATAAATTTGGTTATCAATTACGAAGTTCCTAGAGATGAAGAAGATTATGTTCACCGAATTGGGCGAACTGCCAGAGGCGATAATAAAGGCGTGGCTTTGACTTTTATCAATGCAGAACAATGTTACGATTTTGCTAAAATTGAAAAATTAATTGAAAAAGAAGTTCCAAAAATAGCTTTGCCCGAAGGCTTTGATGAAGGTCCAAAATACGACCCATCAAAAAGACCCTCTTTCCAAAAAAAGAAATTTCATCCAAAGAAAAAGTTCAATAAACCGAGCTAATGGTTCACTACCCCATAAATTATGATGAGCCTTTGTTTCGTCCCCCAAGTGAAGCATATTCATTAATTCTTCAAATTACTTTAGGCTGTTCATACAACAAATGTGCGTTTTGTGAAATGTACACTTCAAAACAATTTAAAGCACGAAAAGAAGAGGATATATTTAAAGATATTGATGCTTTTATTCCGTACCAACATGAAGTTAGAAAAGTGTTTTTAGCCGATGGCGACCCATTGGTATTATCAACAGACCGCCTTTTACGCATTTTAACTAAATTAAAAAATACCTTCCCGAAATTACAACGTGTTTCAACGTATGCTACGCCAAATAATATTATCAAAAAATCAATTCAGGAATTAGAAGAGCTAAAAAATGCTGGTTTAGATTTATTATATGTTGGAATTGAATCGGGCGACGACCAAGTGTTACACAACCTACAAAAAGGCGAAACGTTTAAAACCATTGTGGAAGGGTTAAACAAAGCAAAAAATGTTAAAATCAATTCTTCGGTAATGATTATCAATGGTGTTGGAGGTAAATTATTGAGCGAACAACATGCTGTAAATTCTGCCAAAGTATTGAACGAAACACAACCAAAATATGCTTCCACACTGGTTTTAACAACCTATAAAGGTTTGGAACATTTTAAAACTCGCTATCAAGGAGAATATATCCCAATGATTTTACCAGAACTGTTTATCGAAATGCAAACTTTTATGCAGCATTTAAATTTGAACGAAACCATTTTTAGAAGCGACCACGCTTCTAACTATTTGGTATTAAAGGGTGTATTGGGAAAAGATAAACCTTTATTTCTTCAACAAATAAAAACAGCTTTGAATCACCCTGAAATTACCAATTTACGTTCTAATCAACAAAGAGGATTTTAATAAAAAATAATCTTAATTTCGCTGCTCATTAAAACTTAAACCTAAAAAAATGAAAAATTATATCCTTGTTGCTTGTTTAGCGTTATCATCTATTTTATTTGCTCAAAACCCCATTGATAAAGGTCAAGCACAAATAAATGCTGGTCTTGGTTTTTCAACTTATGGCCTTCCAGTTTATGTGGGTTTTGATTACGGAATTCATGAAGACATTACCATTGGGGCAGAAGTTTCTTATCGTTCTTTTAATCAGGATTACTATGGCTCAGAATATGGTCATAAAATTTATGGTTTTTTAGGTAATGCAAATTATCATTTTAATAATTTATTAGGAATAGAACCAAAATACGATGTGTACGGTGGTTTAAACATTGGTTTTTACAGTTGGAGTTCTCCAAATGGGTTCAAAGGAAATAGTAATTCTGGATTAGGATTGGGCTTACAAATTGGAGGTCGATACTATTTCAGCGATAAGTTTGGCATTAACTTAGAACTTGGTGGTGGTAATTCAGTTTCTGGAGGTAAAATTGGTGTTTCTATAAAACTTTAATTAATCTAATTCAGGATAAAAAGCCTCTTTAAAATGTTCTATTTTTTGTTGATTGTTGTTGAGAATTACAGCAACCACATCAAACCGACATTCTAAATCAATGTCGTGTTTTTCGATGTAGTAATTTGCTCCTTCCACCAAATGCTTTTGTTTGGCTGGAGTTACTGCTTCGGCTGGGTTTCCAAAATAATCAGTAGCTCTAGTTTTTACCTCTACAAACACCAATTGGTTCTGGTTTTGAGCAATAATGTCTATTTCAAATTTTTTCTCGTACCAGTTTACAGCTATGATTTGATAACCTAACTTTTCTAAAAATTGAGCAGCCAACTCTTCACCTTTTTTTCCTAATATGTTGTGTTCTGCCAAAATTGTTTATTTAAACTCTAATGTTGACAACTCTTTACCAACCAATAAATCTACTTCCGAACCCATAATTAATGTTCGATTATCGTCAATGTGCCCAGCAGGAAAATCAAAACAAATTGGATATTGGTATTCCTTTACTGCATCAAAAATAATTTCCTGAGCAGTTTTACCAAAAGGAACAGTATTGTCTTTCATGTCGCTCATTCCGCCAACAATTAATCCTTTTAAATCAGCTAACATTCCTGCTCTTTTCAAGTTCATCATCATACGGTCGATGTGATAAAGGTATTCGTCCAAATCTTCCAAAAACAAAATTTTTCCTTTGGTATCAAGTTGCGAAGAAGTTCCCGTTAAACTATAAATAATGGATAAATTTCCACCAACTAATTCGCCTTCTGCAACTCCTAATCTATTCAATTCATGGTTTTCAAGGTTATAAATTGGCATTGCTCCAAACAATGTTTCTTTCAAACTTTCCAATGCTTCTTTGGTGTTGGTAGTGAAATTGATGGGCATAGTGGCGTGCAAAGTTGATGTACCAATATTTTTATTGATGTGATTATGCAATACAGTAACATCGCTATACCCAACAATCCATTTAGGTTTTTTTTTAAATTTAGAAAAGTCTATTTTATCAATCAATTGAACTGTTCCATAACCTCCTCTTACACAAAATATGGCTTTAATATCATCATTATCAATGGCTTCTTGTAAATCAGCAATTCTATTTTCGGTGGTTCCTGCAAATTGATGATTTACCTTAAACAGATTTTTACCAAAAACTGGCTCCAAACCCCAAGATTTTATTATGGCAATTGCTGGCTCTAATTCTAATAAAGAAATCTTACGAGCAGTAGAAATCAAGGCTATTTTATCACCTTTCGAAAGACTTTGTGGTTTTTCCATGAACATCTTATCAATATTATCAATACTAAATGTACTTTTGCACGAAGTTAAATAATCTTGCTGTATAACAACTACAGCATATAGATTTTATGGGAGAAAAAAAAAGATATACGATTACAGCAGCTCTGCCTTATGCCAATGGTCCTTTACATTTAGGACATTTGGCAGGAGCTTATTTGCCTGCTGATATTTTTGTTCGTTATTTAAAAGCAAAAGGAAACGATGTGGCTTTTATTTGTGGGTCGGACGAACATGGTGCTGCCATTACCTTACGAGCAAAAAAAGAAGGCTGTACACCTCAAGAAATTGTAGATAAAAACCATGAAATCATAAAAAATTCGTTTGCCGATTTTGGTATCGATTTCGATATTTACCACAGAACTTCTTCCAAATTACACCACGAGACAGCTTCACAGATTTTTAAAGATTTATACGACAAAGGAGCCTTTACACAAGAAACCACCGAGCAGTTTTTTGATCAAGAACACCAACAATTTTTAGCCGATAGATACGTAACGGGAACTTGCCCAAAATGTAATTCGGCAGGAGCTTATGGCGACCAGTGCGAAAAATGTGGTTCTAGTTTAAATGCCAACGAATTAATTAACCCTATTTCCATGTTAAGTGGGAAAACTCCCATTTTAAAAGAAACTACCCATTGGTTTTTACCCATGAACAAACACGAAAAGTGGTTGAAAACTTGGATAGAAACTGGAGTTTTAGATGGTAAACAACAACACAACCCCAACGAATGGCGTAAACAAGTGATTGGTCAGTGTAAAAGTTGGATTGACAACGGTTTACAACCACGATCGATTACCAGAGATTTAGATTGGGGCGTAAAAGTACCTGTTGAAGGTGGAGAAGGAAAAGTACTGTACGTTTGGTTCGATGCACCCATTGGTTATATTTCTGCAACCAAACAATGGGCTACCGACAACGGAAAAAACTGGGAAGATTATTGGAAAGATAGCAACACGCAGTTGATTCATTTTATCGGAAAAGACAACATTGTTTTTCATGGAATTATTTTTCCCATCATTTTAAAAGAACACGGCGACTTTATTTTGCCAACCAATGTGCCTGCCAATGAATTTTTAAACTTGGAAGGTGATAAAATTTCTACTTCACGAAATTGGGCAGTTTGGCTACACGAATATTTAGAAGATTTTCCGAATAAACAAGACGAGTTACGTTATGTATTAACGTCTATTGCTCCTGAAACCAAAGACAGCGAATTTACTTGGAAAGATTTTCAAGCAAGAGTAAACAACGAATTGGTTGCTATTTTAGGAAATTTCTTAAACCGCTCTATTGTTTTAACTCACAAATACTTTGAAGGAAAAGTTCCCGAACAAGGTTTATTGACTGATTACGACCACCAAGTATTACAAGCAATTACATCAACCCAAAAAAGAGTTGACGAGTTAATTGAAACTTACCGATTTAGAGATGCCCAAACAGAAGCAATGACTTTAGCCCGTTTAGGAAATAAATATTTAGCTGATACAGAACCTTGGAAATTGATAAAAACGGATGAAACCAGAGTAAAAACGATATTAAATGTTTCGTTACAATTGTGCTTAGGGTTGAGCGAAATCTTTAAACCGTTTTTGCCTAAAACATCCGTCAGAATTAAACAATTTTTAAATACACCTAACGAAACTGTTTTAACCAATCAACACCAACTCAATGCTGCTGAATTATTATTCGAAAAAATAGAAGACGAAGCGATTGAGGCACAAATAGAAAAATTAAAGAAAACCATAGTTAAACAATCCAATCCAAAGGCAAAACCTATGAAAACTGGTATTAGATTAATGATAGTAGATAATCATAAAATAATAAGAGATGGTATTAAACTAATTCTAAAAAACAATCCAGAAATAAAATTGATTGTTGAAGCTGAAAATGGTTTAGAGGCAATAAAATATATCAATAACAACCCAACATCCGTTGATGTAGTTTTAATGGATATAAGTATACCAAAATTGGATGGTATTGCTGCAACTAAAGAGATTAAAAGAAACCATAAAAATATTCATGTACTTGCTATTACGATGCACATTGAAGAATCGTATATTAACGATATTATGAAAGCAGGAGCAAGTGGATATGTTTTAAAAGAATCTGGGAGAGATGATTTAATAGAAGCTATTAGAAAAGTAGCCGATGGTAAATTGTATTTTAGCTCGGAAGTTTCTTCAATTATTATTGAAAATATGCTAAATGATGATTCAAAAAATCACACAAAAAGCATTATTTCGGACAAAGAAAAAGAAGTGATAAAATTTGTTTCTCAAGGAATATCAAATGCAGAAATAGGGACTATAATGAATTTAAGTACTAGAACCATAGAATCGTACCGAAGAAATATTTTGCAAAAATTAGAATTGAAAAATTTAAACGAAGCCCAATCCTTCTCAAATATTAAACCTTTAAAAGATGAAATATCTTATGAGGATTTTACTAAATTAGATATTCGACTTGCTACTATTTTAGCTGCCGAAAAACACCCTAATGCCGACAAATTATTAAAACTTACCGTGGACACAGGTATCGATATTCGTACCGTAGTTTCTGGAATTGCCGAACATTACAAACCCGAAGATGTTGTTGGAAAACAAGTTTCTATTTTAATGAATCTTGCTCCACGAAAAATTCGAGGAATAGAATCGAAAGGAATGATTTTAATGGCTGAAAACAACGAAGGAAGTTTAGCATTTATATCACCAGAAAAAGCCATGGATAATGGTGGAGAGGTGAAGTAGAAGCCTCCCCAACCCCTCCGAAGGAGGGGCTATTTCCCCTCTCGAGAGGGGTTAGGGGTGTGTTTTTGAAGACCGAAGTCGGAAGACCGATTTCTAAAGACTGTGAACTGATAACTGTGAACTGATAACTAATAAAACAATGGAAAACCGAAAAAGAAACGATAAACCGAAAGCTACCGATAGAAAAAAAACTTTTACTAAAGATAAAGGGAAACCGAAATTTGCAGATAATAAGAAACCATTTGATAGTGTTGATAGCAAACCATCAGATAAAAAGAAGTCATTTTCTAAAAGTTCTGAAAAACCTCAAACATCAAACTTCAAACCTCAAACGTCTAAACTTCCTTTTAAACGAAAACCGCTTACTAAAACCGACCCTAACAAACCTGCTGCAAAAACTCCAAAAAGAGTAGATGATGGCACGATGCGTTTGAACCGTTACATTGCCAATGCAGGAGTATGTTCACGTCGTGAAGCTGATAATTTAATCTTGTCTGGTGCTGTTCACATTAATGGCATGCCTGTTGTTGAATTGGGCTCCAGAGTTGGTTTAGACGATAAAGTTACGGTTGGTGGAGAATCAATTAAACACGAAAAAAAGGTGTATTTAGTGATGAACAAACCTAAAAATTTTATCACTACTCTTAATGACCCTCAAGGAAGAAAAACGGTGCTTCAGTTGGTTGGAAAATTAAAACAACGGGTTTATCCTGTAGGTCGTTTAGACAAAGATACCACTGGTGTGTTAATGTTTACCAACGATGGCGACATCACTAAAAAATTGACGCATCCAAAACATGGTATAAAAAAAATATACCAAGTAACTACCGACAAAAATGTATCTCAAGCCAATTTAAAACAAATTGCCGAAGGTATTGAATTGGAAGATGGCTGGATAAAAGCTGACGAGGTAAATTACGTTGGAAAAGGCGAAGACCGCAAAGAAATTGGTATTGAAATTCATTCGGGTAAAAACAGAATTGTTCGTCGTATTTTTGAACATTTGGGCTACGAAGTAATCAAACTCGACCGTGTTTATTTTGCTGGATTAACCAAAAAAGATATTGCTAGAGGTCAATGGCGTTACTTAACATCAGACGAAGTAAACATTTTAAAAATGTTACCGAAGTAGTATAAATTGTATAAACCCCTTAAACAGATAATTTTTATTATTTTTATTCAAATTTAAATTGTGTATTATGAAAAATTTAATCTTTATTATCACACTATTAATATTTAGTTTTTATACAAAAGCCCAAACCTATACTTCTAGTAGAACAGTTGAATGGGAAAATGGAAAAATTGTTGATGAGAAGTTTAACAAGGTCGAAATTGATGTTGATAAAGAGAAGAAATTAATCTATATTTCATGGTTAGACTTAAATGTACTCTGGCAGTTTAATATTATACATTCTAGTGAAAACAAAGAATTAATAGGTTACACATGTAAAGCTGGTGAAGGAAATAATATTGATACAGTTACCATTGGATATTATAAACCAGATAATCAATTTGTTCTAACAACTGAAAGAAAAAAAATTAGTTTCGTATTTCAAAACATAAAAAAGAAGTAATTAAACAATAAATTCTAATTTGTGATACAAATTGACGATACAAAAAAATTAGGATATCAAGCTATAGTTGCGAAACGAAAATCATGTGATATTTGTGAAGAGAAAAAATTCATCAATCAATCTAAAATTGAAAATGGAGTTTTTGATAAAAATGAAATTGGTAATTATTCAACATGGGCGAATTCTCTTGATGCAGAAGTTATAATAATAGGTCAAGATTATTCTAATCAAGATATTTTTATCCGAGATAAAGGAAAAATTGAACCGAAAAACATAGATGAGAATACTCTAATGAAGGATTATTCAACAGCAACCAACTTCTATTTAAGAGAACTGACTAAGGAATTAAGATTAGATTTAGGATTACCAACCAAAACATCAAATCAGAAAATATTTTTAACCAATGCCGTTTTATGCTTAAAGGGAGGAAACATGAACGATTCCATTCCGAATAGCGTATATAAAAATTGTGGTACACAATTCTTAAAACCCCTTATTGAGATAATTTTACCTAAAGTAATTATTACGTTGGGTAGTACAGCTACAAAATCAACAATATTAGCTTTTAGCGATAAAATTGAAAACAGTAATGAATTACTAAAAAAGCCTTTTAAGGATATTTTTATCAATGGCAGAATCCAGATTAAGAATTCATCAGTTTATATCTATCCAGTTTACCATCCTGGAAAACTAGGGCAAGTAAATAGACAAAAAGTTGAAAAATCAAAAGAAAATGGTTTTGAATTAATGAAGAAAGATTGGAAAAAGATAAATGAGTTTGTAAACTCATAGAAAATATAGGAACTCAAACTTTTGGAAAGTTTAAAACTTTCCAAAAGTTATTTCCAACGAAATAACTTACCGTTGTTAATTAATATTTTTCTTTAGTATTTCTCACAACTATCACAACATTACCTTTGAGTAAAATACAAACTCATCTTTTACGTTTGTATAAGAGTTTTGTAGATTACAGGTTCTCAGCGTCCCGATAGCTATCGGGACTGCGAAATCTGCGAGAAATAATTAAGTGAGATGTCAGTATATAAGAAAGTTGCCATAACCTTTGCTATAATCATTTCCATGCTTTTTGGTGTGGGTTGGTACATCTCTTCATTTTATGAAGACGAGGTAAAAAACTATATTCTTACCGAAATAAACAACAACCTTAACACCAAAGTTGATATTGAAGAAATTAATTTTTCCGTTTTTAAAAAATTTCCTTATGCTTCGTTGGAGTTTAAAAATGTAAGAGCTGACGAAGTAATGGAGAAAAAAAAGAAAGCCGATTTATTTAAAATCAAGTCCATTTATTTTCAGTTCAACATTATCGACATCATCAAAAAAAACTATGTCATTAAAAAAATTGCTGTTGAAAATGGGTTTATAAATTTAAAAATCGACAAAAAAGGAAACGACAACTTTCACTTCTGGAAAAAAGATACATCCTCTGTCGAAAGCCCATTTAAAGTTGAACTATCAAAACTTGTTTTTGAAAATATTTCATTATCAACTGTAAACGACTTTAAAAAACTCGATTTTTTAATTTTAGTTGATCAACTTAATTTATCAGGAAATTTTTCTGAGAAGGATTACACCTTAAAAACCGATGCAAAACTGCTTTTACAACAGCTCAACAGCAACAATCAAAAATGGATAAAAAATAAAAAAATAAAGCTATCTACCTCTTTGGCTGTAAATCAAGAAACAGGAAAATACACTATCAAAAATGGCAATATTGCCATTGAAGATTTGAATTTTAACCTTTCAGGAAATTTTATTAATAAAGAAAACACTACGGTTCTAGATATTATTTCACAAGGCGATAATCTTTCTATTGAATCTATTTTTTCGTTGTTCCCACCCGAGCAACAAGACAAATTAAAATCGTACCAAACAAAGGGAAACATTACTTATAAAGCAAGCTTAAAAGGTAATTATTCGTTTACCGAAAACCCAGATTTTGAAGCTTCTTTTAATGTTTCAAATGGAGAAATTTTCGAAAAAAACTCTAATCTATCGTTAACCCAATTGAGTGTAAACGGAAGTTTTATCAATAAAAAAGGTGCCTTAACAAAGTTGATTTTACAAAATTTTAATGCCAATTTTGGTGCTGGTCATGTTGCTGGAGATTACACCATAACAGATTTTAATAATCCTTTTATTGAATTCACTTCCATTGCAAACATTGATATTTTATCTGCAAAAAACTTTTTTAAATTAGATACCCTTGAAGTCGCAAATGGGCAATTAGACTTGAATGTAGCGTATTCGGGATATATTCGTGAAATTACCAACATCAAGGCACAAGACTTTCAACAACTAAAGGCAACTGGTCAAGTGCGTATCACCGACGGAAATTTAAAGTTGGTGAATTACCCCTACTTGATAAATGGTTTAAATGGTTCGTTCCAATTCAACAACAACGAAATTATTATTGATTCGTTAATCACCAACATCAACAGCAGTTATATTGAGTTAAACGGTAGTTTTAAAAACCTGTTGGCTTACCTTTTTATTGAAGACCAAAAATTATTGGTAAACGCTACTTTATATTCTAAAAAAATAATTTTAGATGAGCTTTTATTGGATGAAAGTAGTACTAAAAAAGATACTGTTTACACCTTAACACTACCAAGTAATCTATCGTTTAACCTCAACGCACAGGTAGATACTTTTATGTTTAGAAAATTTAAAGCTGAAAATTTTACAGCACAATTAACGCTTCAAAACAAACAATTTACTGCCACTAATGTAAATTTTAATGCCATGAATGGTAAAATTTCTGGCGATTTTAATTTGGATGATACTGCTCCCGATGAAATTACGATGACAAGTACAGCAGACATTAAAACCATCAACATTAGAGAATTGTTTAATCAATTCGAAAATTTTGGGCAAGAGTATTTTATTGGAGAAAACATAAAAGGAGTTGCTACAACCACTGTTCAATTTGCCTCAGTTTGGAACAAAAAACTGGAATTGAACAAGGAAAAGCTATATGTGCTTGCCGATTTAACCATTTATAAAGGCGAATTAATTAATTACAAACCTGCATTGGCGTTGGGTAAGTTTATTGAGATTAGCGAATTGGATCACATCAAATTTTCTACGCTTCGCACACCCATTGAGATAAAAAATCAACTCATCAATATTCCAAAAACCGAAATAAAATCATCTGCCTTAGATTTAACCATTTCGGGAACACATTCGTTCGATAATGCTATTGATTATCGTTTTAAATTACTGATGAATGATGTGTTGTGGAAAAAAGCAACATCGAAAAAGAAAGAAAATTCGGAATTTGGTTATGTTGAAGATGATGGGCTAGGAAAAGCTGTACTATTTTTACACATGACTGGGACAGTTAAAAATTACAAAATAACCTACGACACCAAAAGTTTAAAAGAAAAATGGAGCGATGACATTAAGGAAGAAAAACGGACGCTAAAACAAATTTTGAAAGATGAATTTGGTTGGTTTAAAAAAGACAGCACACTTACCGACCCTAAAAAACAAAAAAAGGATGGCTTTTTAATTGAGTGGGAAGAGGATACGAGGAAGTTGGAAGAAGGAAACAAGAAGTCAGAAGACCGAAGTCAGAAGACCGAAGAGAAAAAAGGATTAGGAAAGTTAATTGATAAAATAGCCAAACCCGATGCAGAAGAATATGAAAAAAGTGATGATTTTTAGGTTGTGTCATTCTGTCCGTCAGCTGACGGAGGTAAATCATTTTCTGATTTACCATAACAAATGAAGTGAAGACCACGAAGTAGAATTAATGCCTATTTATAGCAATAAGAATAGCATTAATAATCTTTGTTATCAAAACTTCTTTATTTAATTTAGCACTAAACAAATAAACACCTAACCTTATAAACTTCTAAACTCACTTTGAACCACCAAACCCCTTTAGCAGAACGTTTACGCCCCTCAACATTCGATGATTATGTTGGACAAGAACATTTGATTGGAATAAACTCTACACTTCGTAACGTTATCGAAAAAGGAATTATTCCTTCCATGATTTTTTGGGGACCCCCGGGAGTTGGAAAAACTACGTTGGCAAACATTATTGCCACACACACCAAACAACCTTTTTACACGTTAAGTGCAATAAATTCAGGTGTTAAAGACATTCGTGAAATTATTGACAAAGCTAAATCGCAGCAACTTTTCGGAACTAAAAACCCGGTGTTGTTTATTGATGAAATTCACCGTTTTAGTAAATCGCAACAAGATTCGTTATTGGGTGCGGTAGAAAAAGGAATTGTTACGTTGATTGGTGCGACTACCGAAAACCCTTCATTTGAAGTTATTTCTGCATTACTCTCTCGTTGTCAGGTTTACATACTAAAAGAGCAAACCAAAGAAGATTTAACTAAACTTTTGCACATTGCTTTAAGCAAAGATGAATTTTTAAAGAAAAAGAAAATCAACATTTTAGAGTACGAAGCTTTGTTGCAACTTTCGGGTGGCGATGCCAGAAAATTACTCAATACCTTAGAAATTGTTGCCAATAATTTTGAAACCGAACCGATAGATATTACCAACGATATGGTGATTGAAATTGTGCAACAAAATATGGTGCGTTACGATAAAACGGGCGACCAACATTATGATATTATTTCGGCTTACATCAAATCCATTCGTGGTAGCGACCCTAATGGTGCAGTATATTGGTTAGCCCGTATGCTCGAAGGTGGCGAAGACCCTAAATTTATTGCCCGACGATTGTTGATTTTATCTTCTGAAGACATTGGAAATGCCAACCCAACAGCTTTGGTGATTGCCAACAATTGTTTTCAAGCCATTAATGTAATTGGCATGCCCGAAGCACGTATTATTTTATCACAAGCTACCATTTATTTAGCTACATCGCCAAAAAGCAATGCTTCTTACCAAGCCATCAATGAAGCCATGGATTTGGTTCGCAAAACGGGTAATTTATCAGTACCTCTTCACATCAGAAATGCACCGACCAAACTAATGAAAGACATTGGTTATGGTGCTAATTATGCTTATTCGCACAGTTACGAAGGCAATTTTAAAGCACAAGAATATTTACCCGAAGAAATTAAAAATGCCAAGTTTTACGAACCGGGTAAAAATGCCAAAGAAGACAGTATTCGTAAATTTTTAAAAGACAATTGGAAGGATAAATACAATTATTAATTCCCGTAGAGACGCATGATTATTTGTCTCATTTTTGAGACGCATAATTATTTTAGAGACGTATATTTATTTGTGAGACGCATAATCATGCGTCTCTACGGCAAGTAACGTATTTTTCAATAAGCTAGCAATAGTCATTGGTCCTACTCCACCTGGAACTGGTGAAATAAATGCACATTTTGGAGCAACCTCATCAAATTTTACATCGCCTATCAATCGAAATCCTGATTTTTTTGTGGCATCTTCAATTCGATGTATGCCTACATCAATAACCGTTGCACCATCTTTAACCATATCGGCAGTTAAAAATTCGGGTTTACCAATGGCAACTATTAAAATATCGGCTTGTAAGGTAATTTCTTTTAAGTTTTTTGTTCGACTATGAGTAAGAGTAACTGTGCAGTTTCCGGGGTAAGAATTTCGGGCCATTAAAATGCTCATGGGCGAACCAACGATATGGCTTCTACCGATAACCACACAATGTTTTCCTTCGGTTTCGATGTTGTAATAACGTAACATTTCAACAATTCCATAAGGTGTTGCAGGTAAAAAACTGGGTAAATCCAACACCATTTTTCCTAAACTTACCGGGTGAAATCCATCCACATCTTTTAAAGGCGAAATGGCTTCTGTAACTTTTTGTTCGTCGATGTGTTTTGGTAAAGGCAATTGAACAATAAAACCGTCAATATTATCATTGTTGTTTAATCGTTCTATTTCTTTCAACAATGCTTCTTCAGAAATAGTTTCAGGCAATCGAACTAAAGACGAGCCAAAACCAACCAATTCACAAGCTTTAACCTTTGCATTTACGTAGGTTTGACTCGCACCATCGTTTCCAACCAAAACTGCTGCTAAATGTGGTATTTTTCCACCTTTCAACTTTATTGCTTCAACTTCTAAAGCAATATCGTTTTTAATTTTATCTGAAACTTCTATTCCGCTTATAATTACTGGTTGGCACATATTTTCATTTTTATAGGGTACAGATTTCAAATTGGTACATTTTCACATTAGAAAATTTTCACATTATCTTTGCTTCGGCATACTTTTCATCAATTGAGCCATTTTGGTTTTATCACCCATCATTTTCATCATCTTACTCGTTTGCTCAAACTGCTTGATTAATTTGTTTACTTCTTGTATAGACGTTCCACTACCATCGGCAATTCGTTTTCTTCTGTTTCCATTCAAAATAGGAGGATTTGCTCTTTCTTTTGGAGTCATCGATTGAATAATGGCTTCCAATCCTTTAAAAGCATTATCATCAATTTCAACATCTTTCATAGCTTTTCCTACGCCGGGAATCATCCCCATCAAATCTTTAACATTACCCATTTTTTTAATTTGACCAATTTGATCCATAAAATCGTTAAAATCAAATTGATTTTTGGCAATTTTCTTTTGTAATGCCCTGGCTTTTACTTCGTCGTATTGTTCTTGGGCTCGCTCAACCAAACTTACTACGTCACCCATGCCCAAAATCCTATCCGACATACGTTCCGGATAAAATACGTCCAACGCATCCATTTTTTCACCCGTACCAACAAATTTAATAGGTTTATCAACCACCGAACGGATAGATAATGCTGCACCACCTCTGGTATCACCATCTAATTTGGTTAAAACAACGCCATCAAAATTTAATCTATCGTTAAACGCTTTTGCAGTGTTAACAGCATCTTGCCCGGTCATGGAATCCACTACAAACAAAATTTCTTGTGGGTCGATGGCTTTTTTAACTTGCTCAATTTCGTTCATCATGTTATCATCAACCGCCAAACGACCAGCAGTATCTACAATAACTACATTATAACCTTTAGCTTTTGCATGAGCAACTGCTTTTTTAGCAATATCAACAGGGCTTTTATTTTCTTTATCGCTCCAAACCTCTACTCCTATTTGTTCACCCAACACATGTAATTGGTCGATAGCCGCAGGACGGTAAAAATCACCAGCAACCAACAATGGCGATTTTCCTTTTTTGGTTTTTAAGTAATGAGCTAATTTTCCTGAAAATGTAGTTTTACCCGAACCTTGCAAACCTGCAATTAAAATCACTGCAGGATTTCCTTTGATGTTTATTTCCTGCATTCCGCCACCCATCAATGAGGTTAACTCATCGTGAGTAATTTTAACCATCAACTGGTTGGGAGAAATGGCATTCAACACGTTGGCTCCAAGTGCTTTTTCTTTTACCGTATCGGTAAATTGTTTGGCTACTTTATAGCTAACATCGGCATCAAGTAATGCCTTACGAATTTCTTTAACGGTTTCAGCAACATTTATTTCTGTTACTTGTCCTTGTCCTTTTAATACTTTAAAGGCTCTCTCTAACTTATCGGATAAATTATCAAACATGTTTTTTAATTTTTTTAACACAAATCATGGAACGCTGATAAACTGCTAAAGCATTTTATACGCTGATTGTTATGATTAAATATGATTTATCTTAATAATCATAGTAATCTGTGTCATCAGCGTTCTATTCATTTTCTAACTGCGAATTTAAGATAAAATTTGATTGTTGAAAAATACTTCTTAGCCTGTTTATAACCAACTAACTATGGATGTAATTTTACCTTAAACAAAAACTGTAATGTTATGCGAAAAATAAATCAACTGATAGGATTAATAATAGTTTCATCTGCTTTATTATTAAGCTCTTGTGTGCCAACTTATAAGTGTGGAGACCCCATTCCTGAGAAAAAAATTATGGGTGGAAAAAAACTAAAAAATTTGGTAAAGGAACGTGACGAATTATGCACCAACCTTAAAACCGAAGAAACTGAAAATGCAAAATTAACTGCCGATTTAACTACTTTACAAACCGAACATAAAACCTTACAAGGCGAACATGACCACCTCAATGCCAAATACAAAGGGTTGATTGACGAAAACATGTCGCAAGCTGACCAATATGGCAAAAATTTAAAGGAAAAATCGGATGAATTGGCTAAAAAAGAACAGTTGCTTGCCGACAGAGAAAAAGCGTTGAAAGAAATGCAACAAATTATTTCGCGACAAGATTCGATAACCAACCGATTGAATGATATTTTGAGAAACGCTTTGTTAGGATTTAACTCCGACGAACTTTCGGTAGAAATTAAAAATGGAAAAGTGTATGTTTCGATGTCGGACAAATTATTGTTTAAATCGGGAAGTGCTGCGGTAGAAAGCAAAGGTATTGAAGCATTGAAAGTACTTGCAGATGTATTGAATAAAAATGGAGATATTGATATTTTGGTCGAAGGACATACCGATAGTATTCCAATTAAAACGGCGTTGTTTAAGGACAACTGGGATTTGAGTGTTATCCGTGCTACATCAATTGTTAGAACACTTACCGACGATTATAAAGTGGCCGCCACACGTGTAACGGCTTCGGGCAAAGGCGATATTTTTCCGAGAGCAGAAAACTCAACACCAGAAGGAAGAGCAAAAAACCGTAGAACTGAAATTATACTCTCTCCAAAATTGGATGAGATTATGAATTTGCTGAATAGTAAGTAGAAACCATAGAATTAAATATTTGAAAAGATGTGATGAAGATATTTTTAACACACATATTTACTTGTCAGTTTTAATTACTATAAATGTTACAAACAGAAATACTTTTAAATAACGAAGAGATAAAGACTATTCTTGTAGGTATACGAAACAATCCTCAATTACAACTTCCAAATATTCTGACAATGATGAAATGCGGGAGAGATTTTGCAACTGTTTATTGGGTATCTAATAACAAAGGACTCATTTGGATAAAAGGAAATGATGATACTGGATTGGAACATATTTCGAACCGTCACAACTGGAGTTCTACCAGACAATATTGGCGATTTGACCAAACTGAAAAACTTGACAACCCAAGTCGATTTAGCCCAGAAGCATATCCTTTAGAACATTTTGATAGGATTGCAGAAGATATTTTTGATAAGGAGAACTTAAATATTGATAAAAATAAAAACCCAGAAATTTTCGATGTTTATGAAGGAGAATCTTCATATCAAAACAATGGTGAAAAGTCGAAATTTCGCCTAATCGTTTACAAAGACACTCCTATAGTCCATACCCTTATTCCACTAAAAGGTAAAAAGAAGATTATGGTAAATCTAAAACGAGGAAATTGTCAAGGGAAAATTACTCAAGATAATAATGAATTGTTATATCTTTTTGGTGTACCCTACAGAAATCAAAAAGGTGAAGCTATTTTTTCGTTTCAGATTATTTACAACATAACAAGAAAAGAAGAAATAGGATATGTGATAAATTGTAACACAAATAAAAATTGGACTATTTATGAACGTAAAATTGATAAAGTACTTGCGATTAACGAAATAATTCAAGGAATTCAATTGACGGAACTGGTTGAAGTCGAGAAATTCATTAATAAACAGATGAAAAAACACTAACAGAAGCTATTACACTCTTCTGTTCGTAGTTTGAAGTAAGGGCAAAAGCGAAGGCAACTACGAATTTTATAATTGTAAAACTATGAGTAAAAAAGAATTACAACCAGCACAACAAACAGCATTGCTCCGTACCTTAAAAATCCGTTTTGAGCAATACATGAACCGACACCAAGGTATGGTTTGGGCTAGTGTGGAGGCTAAACTAAAAGCACACCCCCAAAAATTATGGTCGCTAAACCAAATGGAAGAAACCGGTGGCGAACCCGATGTGGTGGGTTACGATAAAAAAACAGGTGAATACCTTTTTTACGATTGTGCTGATGAAACCCCAAAAGGTCGCAGAAGTGTTTGTTACGACCAAGAGGCACTAAATTCGAGAAAAGAACACAAACCCAAAAACAGTGCTGTTGGCATGGCAACCGAAATGGGTATTGAGCTGTTAACCGAAGAACAATATCGAGAACTGCAAAAATTTGGGAAGTTCGATACCAAAACATCGAGTTGGTTAAAAACTCCTGCCGAAATTAGAAAACTTGGTGGTGCAATCTTTGCCGATTTCCGCTACGGTAATGTGTTTATCTATCACAACGGTGCCGAATCGTATTATGCAGTAAGAGGGTTTCGCGGCTCACTAAAGGTGTAAAACAAATCCCTTTTCTACCAAAAACATCCACTTGTGATTACACAATATAATTAACTGACAACTATCAGGTACAATGCTGGGATTAATCATAATTCATCTTTTTTTTATTTTGTAGTTTTATTTGCATATTTTAGTATTTATTATCTAATCAAATTACCCATGCAACATACTAAACCTATCTTAACCTTAATTTTTATCATTGGTTTTGGAAATATACAAGCACAAGAAGCTGTTTCTACTTCAGGAGGAGATGCTGCTGGTAGTGGTGGTACTTCAAGCTTTTCTGTTGGACAAGTAACTTACACCACCAACATTGGAACTGATGGTTCGATGGCACAAGGAGTACAACAACCTTACGAAATTTCGATTGTAACAGAAATTGAAGAAGCAAAAGAAATAAGCCTTTCTTTTTCAGTTTATCCTAATCCAACAACTACCTTTCTAAAATTGAATGTTGGAAATTATACCACTAAAGATTTGAACTATCAACTTTATGATGGAAGCGGTAAAATAATAGAAAGTACTAAAGTGAACAGTAATGAAACCTCCATATTTATGGAAAATACAGCACGTGGCATTTATTTCCTGAAAGTCATCGAAAATAACAAAGAATTAAAAACCTTTAAAATCATTAAAACTCAATGAGGCAGCGTTTTTTTTTATAAAAACATGTAGCCGAATTAGTCCCGATAGCTGAGCGTATCGGGAACAACTTAAAAAGTTTAAACTAAAAATTTAAAAACAATGAAAAAATTATTGATAGTTTTAGCAGTATTAGTTACTGTTAGTGTGTTCGCTCAAGCACCTCAAAAAATGAGCTATCAGGCAGTAATTAGAAACGGCAGTAGTGCATTAATTACTTCAACTACAGTTGGTATGCAAATTAGTATTTTGCAAGGATCAGCAATAGGAACGCCTGTTTATGTAGAAACTCAAACACCAACGAGTAATATTAATGGTTTGGTAAGTTTAGAAATTGGCACAGGAATAACAATCGATGATTTTTCAACCATTGATTGGTCAAATGGACCTTATTTTATAAAAACAGAAACAGATCCAATCGGAGGAACAAATTACACCATTACTGGAACTAGTGAATTATTGAGTGTTCCTTATGCTTTACACGCCAAAACAGCAGAGAACATAATTGGTGGAATATCCGAAACCGACCCAGTTTTTGGAGTTTCCCCTGCAAATGGAATAACAGGTGCTGATATTACCAATTGGAACAATAAATTAGATACAGAAATTGATGGTTCAGTTACAAATGAGCTTCAAGCAATCAGCTTAAGTAATGACACTATTTATTTGAGCAATGGTGGTTTTGTAAAATTACCAGCAGGATTTAATGGGCAATATTCCAGTTTAACTGGAGCACCAACAAACGTAAGTGCATTTACCAACGATGCAGGTTATTTAACTACAGAAATTGATGGATCAGTTACTAATGAATTACAAGTTTTGAGTATTAGCAATGATACATTGTATTTAAGTGATGGAGGTTTTGTAAAAATACCTTCAGCAAATGCATGGTCGTTAGATGGAAATACAGGTACTGTTGATGGAGCAAATTTTATCGGAACAACAGATAATGTTCCTTTAAGTTTCAAAGTAAATAATCAAAAATCTGGGAGAATTGATCAATATCTTTTCAATTCTTTCTATGGTTATCAGGCGGGTAATTCCAATACTACTGGTGTCAACAATACTGCTATCGGATATCAATCACTTTTTTTAAATACAACAGGCCATGAAAATGTCTCTATAGGGAATTATTCCTTGTATGAAAATACTATAGGAACAGCAAATACAGCTCTTGGTTATGCTGCAATGAATAAAAATACAAGTGGAGGAGCAAATACAGCGATAGGATATGATGCTTTATTTTACAATACAACAGGAAATGAAAATACGGCTACAGGTCGAGTAGCACTTCATTTTAATACTACAGGAGTATGGAATACCGCCAATGGAAGTGTTGCTCTTATGAACAATACGACAGGAAATAATAATACTTCCGTTGGATACGGTTCACTTTTTACTAATACAACAGGAAATAATAATACGGCAATTGGATGGAATGCAGGAAATCTTAATGAAACTGGTTCAGGTAATGTTTTTCTTGGTTACCAAGCTGGGCTCAACGAAACTGGTTCTAACAAACTATATATCGCAAACAATAGCACAAATCCGCCTTTAATTTATGGGGATTTTGCAACAGGAAATATTGGTCTAGGTAATAATAATCCTTCTGCAAGGCTACACATTGGAAGTGGAACTCGGGTTGTTGCGTCAAGTGATGCTTCTATCTTTTTACAATCTGGAAATGGTGCTGGTTCGGCAAGAGACTGGAAAATTTATGTTCCTATGACTGCTGGATACCTTGCTTTTAGGGACATGGGGTTTGATAATTTAAACAATGGTATGGCAACCGATGCCATGGCAATTCAATGGGGTACAGGAAATGTTGGTATCGGGACTACTACTCCTGCTGCAAAACTTGATGTTCGTGGTAACGCAAAATTTGGTGCTACTAACATGATTAATATTTGGGAATGGGATGCCGTAGAAAAAATAGGATTAGATTATAATACTGCAAACGGAGATTTCAATATGAGAAACCCTGTTGCAGGTAAAAGATTATTAGGAACCATAAGTGCGACAGGAAGCTGGGGAATTGAAACTACCGGAGGTTTAGAAATGGTAAGAATTACGGGGTCTGGAAATATGGGAATCGGAACCACAAGTCCTAATGCAAAATTAGAAGTTAATGGCAATTTGTTATTTACCAGCTCTGCTACAGTTTCTCCTGCAGCAGGTTTGTATAGCCTGACCGTTCGTGCAGGAGATGGACCAGCATCAGGAGGAACAATGACAATTCGTGGAGGTCAGGCAGGATCTGCTACTGGTGGTTCAGGTGGAAATCTTGAACTTCAAGGTGGTGGAAATATGCCATCTGGAGGTGCAGGTTATGGTAATCT
>CAYJMI010000034.1:0-29745 GCA_964371285.1 uncultured Vicingus sp.
CCAGAATTTATTGTAGCCAACGAAGAACTGGCTTTTCAAAACGATGAAAAAGAAAAACGTGCAGCAGAATTAGTTATAGCAAATAAAGAGCTTGTTTTTCAATCGAAAGAAAAAGGAAAACGGGCAGATGAATTAATTATTGCTAATAAAGAACTTGTTTTTCAATCGAAGGAAAAAGAAAAACGTGCTGCAGAGTTGGCTATTGCTGATATTGAATTGGTATTTCAAAATAATGAGAAAGTAAAACGAGAAACTAAAAACAAAGAACTAGAAGCTTTAAGCAATTCCTTAAAACTAGCATCTCAATATTCGTTAAGTTTAATTGAAGCAAGTCGCGACCCATTATTTACGATAAGTCCTGAAGGTAAAATTACCGACATGAATCAGGCTACTGTAAAAGTAACAGGAGTATCTCGTAATCAATTAATTGGTTCTGATTTCTGCGACTATTTTACAGAACCAGCTAAAGCTCGAAAAGGATATCAGCAAGTATTTAAAAAAGGATTCGTAGTTGATTATCCGTTAACCATTATAGATGGAAAATTAACGGCCGTGTTGTTTAACGGATCTGTTTACAAAGACGATAAAGGAAATGTAATTGGTGCGGTGGTGGTTGCAAGAGATATTACTGAGCAAAATAGATTTGAAGCTGAATTGACCGAAGCAAAAGTGTTTGCAGAACTAGCCACAACCATAGCAGAGGAAGCAAAAATAAAAGCCGAATGTTCTACTCGGATTGCAGAAGATGCTGTAAAAGCAAAACAGCAATTTTTATCGAACATGAGTCACGAAATCCGTACCCCTATGAATGCCATTATTGGGTTTACCAAAGTGGTGTTAAAAACCGATTTAACTTCCAAGCAAAAAGAATACTTAAATGCCATAAAAGTTAGTGGTAATGCGTTAATTGTGTTGATTAATGATATTTTGGATCTAGCAAAAGTTGATGCTGGAAAAATGACTTTTGAACAAACCCCTTTTAAATTAGCCGATTCTTTGTCGGCGATGCTACATTTATTTGAAACAAAAATTCAAGAAAAGAATTTAGTGTTGATAAAAAAGTATGATGAGGAAATTCCAAAAGTATTAATTGGAGACCCTGTACGTTTGCATCAAATTATTTTAAATTTAGTGAGCAATGCGGTAAAATTTACCACAAGAGGAGCAATTACCGTAAGTGTTCGTTTGTTGAACCAAGATGAAGAACAGGTAACACTTGAATTTGCTGTTACCGACACAGGAATAGGAATTTCTGCAACTAAAATTGCCACTATTTTTGACGATTTTCAACAAGCAACAAGTGGTACATCTAGATTATATGGAGGAACAGGGTTAGGGCTTGCCATTGTTAAACAATTGGTAGAACCACAGGGAGGTAGTATTCATGTGAAAAGCGTTATTGATGAAGGCTCTACTTTTAGTTTTATACTAAGTTTTGAAAAAACAAACGAGGAAGTAGAAGATGACTTAGTAATTTTAGAATTAGACGACGAAATTAAAAACATAAAAGTATTGGTGGGGGAAGACATTGCACTCAATCAATTATTGATGAAAACTTTGTTGGACGATTTTGGGTTTGACAGAGATATTGCAGGAAATGGAAAAATAGCCATTGAAAAACTAGCCACAAAAGAATACGATATAATTCTAATGGACTTGCAAATGCCCATAATGAACGGATTTGAAACAACAGCTTATATTCGAGACACGTTGAATTCAAAAATACCTATCATTGCCTTAACTGCCGATGTAACCACAGTTGATTTAGCAAAATGTAAAGCTGTTGGTATGAATGATTATATTGCTAAACCTGTTGACGAAAAACTATTGTACAGCAAAATAATTGGTTTGGTAAAGAAACCCGCCACCGTTAGTGAGTTAAGAGAGGAAGGATTCAATAAAAAAAAATCATTAAAATGCACCGATTTAGATTATTTAACTCACCGTACCAAATCAAACCCATCATTAATGATGGAAATGATTACACTTTATTTGGAACAAACACCACCTTTAATTAAAACAATGAAGCAAAGTTTGCAAAATAAAGATTGGAACTTATTACAAGCAGCAGTGCATAAAATGATACCTTCGTTTTCAATAATGGGCATACATACCGATTTTGAAAATATGGCAAAAAAAGTACAAGAATATGCGAGCACACAACAACAAACAGACGTAATTCAAGGCATGGTTTTGCAACTGGAAAACGTTTGTAACCAAGCTTGTGTAGAATTAGAAGAAGAATTTAATACGATTAAAAACAACAACAAATGAACAAAGAGAAACAAGTAGTGAATATTCCAGAAAAAATTAAATTATTTTTAGTAGATGATGATGCCTTATTTTTAAAAAATTTAGAAATTGAATTTTTAGAACACGCCGACTTTATTATTGAAACTTTTGCAACAGGAGAACTCTGTATGAAAAGTTTAAAACATACCCCTGATGTAATTATTCTAGATTATCAACTCGATGGAATTGAAAAAACCGCCATGAATGGTATTGAAACGTTAGATAAAATTAAAGCAATTAATCCTGATATACCTGTAGTAATGCTTTCTTCACAAGATAAAATAGATGTAGCCATAAACTGTATGCACCATCGGGCTTTTGATTACGTAGTAAAAAGCGAAACAGCTTTTATCCGCCTACAAAAAATTATTACCACCATTTTTAAATATAAAAAAATGGAAAAACAGTTGAACTGGTACATGGATAGAATGTAATTCATATTTGCAAATGGTTTAAGCCAATCATTAAAAGCAACTCATTGTAAAATGAGTTGCTTTTTGTTTTTTCAACCATCGTCCAGAGTACTCGGGACGATATTGATTGTTTGTGAGGACACAAACAAAGGCAAGGCTTAAAATAAAAAACTTGTAGAGAATGTATTCCCTTATCGTTCGTCCATCGTCCCTCTTTTAAATGTGTGAATCATGCAATTTATTCAAAAAATTGTGTAACAAATATTACAGTTGAAGCCGCCACCTTTGTATCCTTATGAAAATTCATTCATAAGGTAAATCAAAAAAAATGTCAACAATTGCAACACCAATCACGGCTTCAGAAAGCAAAAAAAGAACTGAAAATCACAAAAAAACAGCAGCTCATTTAGAGACAGCTGCAACACATCATTTGGATGCTGCAAAACATTACGAAGCAGGAAATCATGATAAAGCCTGTACGAGTGCACTTAAAGCACACGGACATGTAGCTCTTGCAAAGGAAACTCAAAAAGAAGATTTAAAAAATCATGCAGCGGTTATTTAATTATTGCTGTTGTAACCATCACTTTTAAATTTTTGAAAAGCATTTTCATTATACTAATGAAAATGTTTTTTTTTAATCAAATTATAACATCTTAAATCAAAACAAAATGTGTGAACCATGTAACTTATTTCGAAAATTATATAACGCATACGAACATTAAAGCACACACCTTTATACTGTTGAGAAAATTAAACTGTTTTCCTGAAAAATTTAAATCTGGGAGTACAACTGACTCAAAATAAAACCAACCATTATGAACAATATAGCAATTATTATAGGCAGTACCCGTCCCAACCGCAATGGTGAAGCTGTTGCTAAATGGGTGTATGAAATTTCCAAAAAACGCAATGATGCAACATTTGAGCTGGTAGATATAAAAGAGTATAACCTTCCACTTTTAGATGAATCCATACCTGCGTCACAAGGAAAATATTCAAAAGAACATACCAAAAAATGGGCTGCAAAGATTGACTCTTTTGATGCATTCATTTTTGTAACACCAGAGTATAATCACAGTATGCCTGGAGCACTTAAGAACGCCATTGATTTTTTATTCAAAGAATGGAACAATAAAGCAGCTGGTTTTGTAAGCTATGGAAGTGCAGGAGGAACACGGGCAGTGGAACAACTGCGGCTGGTTTTAGGAGAACTTATGGTTGCCGATGTACGAGCACAGGTAATGCTTTCGCTGATAACCGATTTTAAAAACTTTAGCCTATTTAAACCCAATCCCAGACATGTTCAGGAAGTAAACATTATGCTGGATCAAGTAATTTTATGGGGCAATGCGTTAAAAACACTACGAATGTGAAATGATTTCGCAAATAAATTAAATTCAAAAAAAACATTTTTAAACTAAATAATAAACTCAAATGAATACAAACAGACTATCAAAAACGCTTGCATCAGAATTGAATGTGCAAATGACAAACGAAGCATATGCTTCCCAAATTTATTTATCCTACGGTGCGTGGGCGGAAAATCAAGGATTCTCTGGCATCGCTAATTTTCTTTTCAAGCATGCAGAAGAAGAGCGCAATCACATGATGAAAATATTGGAGTACATCTTAAAAAGAGGTGCTAAAGTACTAATAACAGCTATTCCAGCCCCTCCAAAAAACCCAGTTACCATAAAAAGTTGTTTTGAAAAAATATTTGAACACGAAGCCGACAATACCAAAGCCATTTATAAGTTAGTAAAATTGAGCCATGAAGAAGAAGACTGGGCAACATTTAATTTTATGCAATGGTTTGTAAATGAACAAATAGAAGAAGAAACACTTGCAATGACTTTATTGGATAAAATAAAAATTACAGATGGAGAACAAATCGGTTGTAATTCTTTATATCTGTTAGACAAAGATTTGCAAAAAGCACCAGATGAGGTGAGATCAGCACAAGAGGTAACAGTCGAAAACCCTTAATTTACAATAAAAAAGCAATGACGTTATTGTTCGTTTTTGATTTGTTTGTGGGGACACACAAACAAAGGCAAGAATAAGTTTTGGTTACATCACCCACCCAAGCCACAACGGAGGGCATTCTCCCCTTGAGGGGAGTTAGAGGGGTGATTTCAGTATTTCTTATATCAAGTTCACGTTATGTTAACAAATTACCTTTTGCAATCATTAGTATACCAATGGTGTGAATTACATAAATATCTCCTAAAATAGTGTAACAAGTTCGAGTTTAAATCTACTCATCTTTGTTTTATTAAAATAAACAAGATGAAAATTATAAAACTACTTACCATTGGACTCGTTTTATTTCTATCAAGTGTTGTAAAAGCACAAGTTTCGGTAAATGTTAATATTGGTTCTCCACCGCTTTGGGGTCCTGTTGGATATACTGAAGTTCAATACTATTATCTTCCCGATGTAGAAGCTTATTACGATATTCCTACAGGTATGTTCATATTTTTTGATGGCGGTCTTTGGGTTCATAGTGCTTATCTTCCTCACAGATACCGACATTATGATTTATATAATGGTTATAAAGTAGTGTTGGTTGATTATCATGGCAATTCGCCTTATACGAACCATAACGCGTACAAAATCAAATATAAAAAAGGTTATCGCGGTGCTGCACAAAAAACAAATGGAGCTCATCCCGAAAAAGGAAATTCGAACATGAATAAACCTTCAAAAAATTCTGGTAACAATCCTAATACTGGTCATGGAAATAAACAAAACCACCAACAAAATAAAGGTAATGGTGGTGGAAAAGGTAAAAATCACTAAAAACAACTATAATAAAATGAAAACAATAACAAATTTAATTTTATCAGTAGCCGTAGGTGGACTGATAATAACTGGTTCGGCTTTGGCACAAGACAATACTGCTAAGGAAAATACTGAAAAAGCAGATAAACAACTAAAAGAGGAGCAAAAAGCTTTAGAAAAAAAGCAAGATAGAGCAGACGATTTAATTAAGGCAGAAAAAAATGTCGTTAAAAAAGAAGAAAATCTAGAAAAAGCAGAGAAAAAACTAGAGAAAAGAGAAAAAGCGGTTGAAAAAGCCGACAAGATTGTTGCAAAGAAAGAAAAACAAAAAAATAGAGCCGATAAAAAAGTTGACAGAAAAGCCAAAAAAATAAAAAAAGCAGACAAGAAAGAAGCTAAAGCTAAAAGAGAAAAAGAAGAGGAATTAGAAAAAAACATAGATTAATAACACTATTCATCTACGTTTATCATAGCCTTTATGAAAATGGGGCATCCAAAAAGCCTAAGAGTAGAAACTATTAAAATTAAACAAACATGTTAACTAAAACAAAATACCATTCGGTTGTTGAAGATTTGATAAAAATGATTCAAAAAAACAAATGGAACGAGCATTTTGAAAAAGCTATTAAAAGTGCCAATAGTAAAAATGTGCCACTTTTAGGCGATGTAAAAAATTTAGATTTATTTTTTGATTGGATTAATGCCTTTTTGTATTGGGTGCCAACAGAAAACTCGTCTGGACGAAATGTCAATGATCATTTGAGTGCTTTATATTTTATTGCCGATCAAAAAACATTGTTAGCACTTCAAAACAAAGTTATTCCTTATGAAAAAGCGTTGCCTCTTACCCCGTTTTCGAAATGGTTAGTTGATTATGCAAATGCAATGGGAGAATTTTTAGATACCCCAGAATCACTTACAAAAGAATCTGAGCAAACATTTTACGACTCACCAGTTTATAACATGAAAGAATATACTCGTCCACATGGAGGATGGCATTCATTCAACCAAATTTTTGCGAGACATTTTAAACCTGGGTATCGTCCTATTGCAGCAGTTTCTGATCAATCTGTAATTGTAATGCCAGCAGATTCAACCTTTGCCGGACAATGGGAAATAAGAAAAGATTCGAACGTAACAGTAAAAAACCTGAATTGGAAAATAACCGAGTTATTGGAAGGAAGCCCCTACAAAGACCGATTTGAAAACGGACTTTTTATGCATTCCTTTTTAAGCCCAACAGATTACCATCGCCAGCATGCACCAGTTGGTGGAAAAGTGTTGGAAGCTCGTGTAATTCATGGACAGGTTTATTTGGAAGTAAAATCAAAAAAAATGGATGGACAATCAGATAAACATCATTTAAACCTAAAACGCAATTACGAAGACTGTGATAACCTAGGTTATCAATTTGCTCAAAGTAGAGGATTAATTGTTCTCGAAACTCCAATTGGGCTTGTTGCAGTTTTACCGATAGGAATGTGCCAAGTATCATCCGTTATCATTACTGCCGAAGTAGGAGTTACTGTTCGTAAAGGAGAAGAGTTGTCTTATTTTCAGTTTGGTGGTTCCGACATTATTTTATTGTTTGAAGCTTCAAGTAATGTATCTTTGAGTGCACAACCTACCCTACATTATAAAATGGGGACTAAGATTGGGCAAGCTTATCCAGTTATTTAGCTCATTTTGTATTGGTAAAGATAAAACATAAATTTAAAGAGTGGTTTAAAAGGTATTTTGCTGCCGAAATTATTGGAACAGTAACCGCAGTGGGATTTGCGAGTGTCGCCCACATTTTTTATACTAATTATATTCTTATCGCATATATTGGCTCACTTGGAGAAGTTATCGGTTTTTATTCAACCATTTTTATTCAACAACTAATTATTGCCTATAAAAGCAAAAAAAATAAACATTTTTCATTGGCAGATTTATCTAGAATTACCACTCGTATTATTTTAGAATTCGGACCTGCTGAAATAATAGATGGTTTATTGCTACGCCCATTATTTATGTATCTATTCCCTTTGTTATTAAAAAACTTTACGATAGGCATTTTATTGGGAAAAATTGCTGGAGATATTACATTTTATCTGTTGGTAATTCTGAGCTATGAAATAAAAAAAGGTGTACTAAAAAATAAGTGTGAATGATGTAATTTTTTCCTGAAGTTGTGTAATTCGGATTGCTCTTACCCTGAGGAACTTTGTTGAGTTGTGAAAAATCATTCACAACAGGATAACAAATAGCCATGAAAGGATTAAACATAAATATTGAGAAAGAAACTTTTAAAAACAATAACTTTAGGAAGGTTATCTACACCTCAAAACACAGCCAATTGGTGTTAATGAGTTTACTGCCAAATGAAGATATTGGCTTAGAAACACATCCAGACAACGATCAATTTTTTCGATTTGAAAGTGGGCAAGGAACGTGCATCATTAATGGTGATGAACATCATGTTTCTGACGGTGATGCAATTATTGTTCCTGCCGGAGCTGAACATAATGTAATAAATACCTCTGATGAAAAAATGTTAAAGTTTTATACCATCTATTCGCCTCCTCATCACAAAGATGGAATAATACGTAGAACTAAACAAGATGCTGAAGCAAAAGAGAACGCAGAAGAGTTTGATGAGGTTACAACTGAATAATCATTACTTGCATGAAGTATCTACAAAAAATAATCAACTTGGATTATCTAAAAAAACTTTCTGGAGGAAATACTCAATTAGTAGTTGATATGATTAAACTTTTTATTACAGAAATAAACATAGAAATTAAATTAATGGAGAAAGGTATTATTGATAATGATTTTACATTAATTAAATCTTCTATTCATAATATTAGAGGGGTAATTCATTATGTTGGGTTAGATAAAATTGTAAAGAAAGACCTTCTCGAAATAGAAAAATTAACAATTAATCATTTGGATACTTTAGAAATTGAACTACTTTTTTCAAAAACCAATAAACAATTTAAAAGAGCCATTGATGAATTAAACGACTGGGTTTTACTTTCGAGTGTTAAAAAAACATGTGAATAATACAAGTTATTTAAAAAGTTGTGTAATGCCAACCTCTTTAAAGCTGCTCACCTTTGTTTTGTGAATATTAATTCACAACTGCTTCGTCAGTTTCGGAAAATTAAAATCAAACAACATGAAAACTAAAAAAATAATAACCCTTGCGATAGCCTCGGTTGTATTAATTGCAGGATGTTCAAAAGACACTACCACTACTCCATCAACTTCTTCGGGAGTAGGATATTCAAATCCAACGGTAATACCAACTCAAGGCGTAGTTCAAGCAACGGTTAATCTTCGTTCAACAGCCGACTATATAGTGCTTGCAGGTTCGTTAATTTCAAATGTTCCAACCTCTGCTCTAACTGGTGATATTGGATTAAGTCCTGCCGCTGGAAGTAAAATTACTGGATTTGGTGGTGGAGAAATTACAGGAACAATTTATACGGTAGATGCTTCTGGACCAGCGGGCTCAGTACCAAATGCGGTTGGACTTACAGCTGCAAAAGGTGATTTAACGACAGCTTATAACGATGCTGCTGGACGTACTTCAACCGACATTGTTCTACTTGCAGGTAATATTGGTGGATTAACACTTACGCCTGGTTTATATAAATCAAGTGGCTCACTTCAAATTTCATCAGGTGACCTTACTTTTGATGCAAAGGGAAATGCATCAGCAGTCTTTATTATTCAAATAGCATCTACACTTAATACAACTTCAGGTAGAAAAGTAATTCTTAAAGGAGGAGCTTTAGCTTCCAATATTTTTTGGCAAGTAGGTACATCTGCAACTCTAGGAACAACTTCTGTTTTTAAAGGAACTATCATGGCAGACCAGTCTATCTCTTTAAATACAGGTGCTACGGTAGAAGGTAGATTATTGGCTCGAATTGCAGCAGTAACTTTAAAAGGAAATACCATTGTACAACCTTAAATAAAGTTTTTCTAACTTATTTTAATCTTAAAATTATGAATATTACAGCATTAAAATCTGGTTATTATACTAGAACTATAAAAGAATCTAAAAAATCTTTTAAATCAACTAAAACACTTTCAAAAAACGGGCAATATTATAAAGTAATAGGAACAGTTTTGTTTATAATAACAGGACTATGTATTGCCGTATTTTATTTAATACCTACAGTTCCATTGTAGAGAGTGCTTAAATAGGTTCTTCTTGGCGATTAATCCTATTTAATGCAACAGAGGAGAATTGAAATAATACTCCCCTTTTTACTTAAACTATTAAAATAAAGATAAAAGAGTCCAGCAATACTGCTGGACTCTTTTTGTTGATTATCATAAATTATTACAAATCAGGCAAGTATTTCTGTGGTTCCAGCCTTTCTAATTACTTGTTCACAATATTCTCATTCAAATTATTGACCAAAAGAAAAGCCTCAATTTTCATTGAAACTTTTGAATATCTTACTCATACACTATTTCTTTTTACCACTCTTGAAACCTATCTTAATCCGCTCATCCTGTTCTTTCTGTTGTGCTTTACTATTTTCAAGTTGTTGGATATACTTAAATATTACATCAATTTGTTGACCTCTTTTTTTATCAGTACTTTCAAGCTCACCTAGTTTTTTTAGAATATCTTGATTAGTCAATATTAGCTCTCTCATCTTGGTAAACAACCTAATAATCTGAATGTTTACAGCTATTGCTCTATCACTATTTAAAACACTTGATAACATTGAAACTCCTTGTTCAGTAAAAGCCATTGGAGGGTACTTAGAATGTTCTCCCCTGTTTAAGGTGCCAAATTGGCTCCTTAAAGATTCATTCTCTTCTTTAGTTAGTATAAACATAAAATCATCAGGAAAACGGGTACTATTTCTTTTAACCTGTCTTTTCAGTTGCTTAGTTTCAATCCCATAAAGTTCTGCTAAATCACTATCTAACATGACCTTTTGGTTCCTAATAAAATAGATTTTACTTTGAATAATCTCCTGTGGTATGGTTATTTCGTTACTCATACTTTAGCTTTAAATTTCTTTGGTAAATATAAAATTAATTGTTTGTTGTCGCAAGGAGTTGAATTAACTTAAAAAATACTATCATGCAGTTTTGTTACAATCTCACGTTGCTCTTTAGTATCTTTTCTTATGTGCTTTTTTGTATTTAGACCAATAAGTGTGAATAATGTAACTAATAAAAAAAACTGTGTAACACTATGCCTTAATTAACAACTCACCTTTGTAAAGTGAAAATTTATTCACAACTAAAACTAAATATCATGAAAATAAATTTACAAATCGCATTTATAACAGCTTCGCTGTTTTTTATGCCAAACTTAATTTCTGCACAAGCACCCAACTTAGGTACAGCTGCCGATTTTGTTCTTTTTACTACCGACGGACCTGTGAATATGACCAGCACTAATCAATTAACAGGTAATGTGGGTACCAACAACGGAACCTCAACAACTTTCAATAACGTAAATGGTCAATTGCATGATGCCGATGGCGTTACTGCACAATGTGCTGCTGATTTATTGGTTGCATATAATCAATTGTTTAGTACTGTGCCTGATTTCTTTCCTTCTTCTTTATTGGGGAATGGTGATACGCTAATTGCTGGAGTATATTCTATTGCTGCCGCATCAACACTAAATTTAAACCTTTACTTAAATGCTCAAGGCAATGCTAATGCAGTATTTATTTTCCAAATTGGAGGGCCTTTATCTACCAATGCTGGATCACAAATAAAATTAATTAACAGTGCAAAGGCTTGTAATGTTTTTTGGAAAGTTGAAGGATTGGTTGATATGACTTCAGGAACTTCAATGAAAGGAACTGTTATTGCAAATAATGCTGCTATTTTAATTCATACTGGAAGTACCTTAGAAGGTAGAGCCCTTTCAACTGCCGGTGCAATTACTGTTGATGGTATTTTAGGATACACACCTATTGGTTGTGGCAGTCCTGTCCTTACTGGACCAACAGCTCCTGCACTTGGTGTAGCTGCTTGTTATGCACTTTTTTCAACAAATGGTGCAGTTTCTAACACGGGTATTACAACTGTTACGGGTGATATAGGTAGCAACAACGGTTCTGCAACAGGTTACGATTCATTATTGGTAACAGGAACGATTCATCCAATTCCAGATGGTTCAACTGCACAATGTGCAGCCGATTTATTAGTTGCCTATAATTATGTAAATGTTTTACCTTATGATATTGAATTAAAATTTCCTGTATTGCTTGGAAACAGTTTAGTTCTTACTCCTCATACTTATTTAATAAATGCAGCAGCACACCTTACCGATACCCTTTTCTTAAATGCACAAGGTAATGCCAACGCTGTATTTGTAATTCAAATAAATGGAGCATTAACCTCTAGCGTATATTCACAAGTTGTATTAACCAACTTAGCACAAGCAAAAAATGTATATTGGAAAATTGAAGGTGCTGTAAGCATCAACAACTATTCTGTATTTTGTGGAACAATTATCTGTAACAACGGTGCATTAGGAGCTTTAAACACAGGTGTTACGTTGAATGGACGTTCACTTACAACTACAGGGGCAATAACTACTGCTGCAATAACTGCCGTAGCTAGTGTAATACCTGGAAATTGTACAACGGTTGGTATTTCTACACTTGATGAGGCAAATGAAGCTATTAGCATCTATCCAAATCCTTTTAGTACATCTGCAACCATTGTATTAAACGATTTTTCTAAATCGAATACCGCTGAATTAAGAATGTACAATGTGTTGGGAAAACAAATGATGAACGTAGTTGTTACTAAATCTTCAACTACATTCGATACCAGTAATTTACCATCAGGTGTTTATTTCTATCAAGTAATTGAAAATAATATAACCATACAGTCAGGCAAACTGATTAAACAATAAAAAATTATATTTTTTCAACGAAAACCTGCTTTAGCAATGAAGCAGGTTTTTTTTGTAACAAAGGTGTGAATTACATAACTCCTTTTTAAAATTGTGTAACAACAACACCTCCAAAGCTCCTCACCTTTGTAGAGTAATAATTCTATTACAAATTAAATTCAATAAAATGAGAGATTCTAAAAACTGTATCGATGCTTGTTTAGCTTGTGTAATTACTTGCGAGAGTTGTATTACCGATTGTATTAAAGATGGTAACCAAGCTTGTATTTTGTTGTGTCGCGACTGTGCCGACATTTGTACCTTGTGTGCTAGATTAGAAGCAAGAGGATCACAATATGCTAAAGAATTGTGTGCTTTATGTGTAAAAGCATGTAGTACTTGTGCTGAAGAATGTAGCAAACACGCTTCACATCATGAAAGTTGTAAAGCTTGTGCTGAAGCTTGTAAAAAATGTGTTGAAGCTTGTGCTGTAGCTACTGAAAAAGCTTATGCATAATCATTCATTAAACATGCCTAAGAAACCTACAAGGAAAACTTTGTAGGTTTTTTTATTAATAGAAAAGTGTGAATTACATAACTCCTTTTTAAAGTTATGTAACAGATAAAGTAATAAAGGTAGTCATCTTTGTAACAGTAAAATAGCCATTTGAAAATGAAGGATTGCATTAAAAAAGTAGGATGATAGTAGGAAAAACATAAATCGATAAATAAAATGAAAACAATAACCATTACTTCAGATGCACAAAAACAGTCATCAGAATATGCTCGTAGTTTAATTGAAGCCAGCTTAGATCCTTTGGTTGCCATAAATACAGAAGGCAAAATTACAGATGTAAATCAGGCAAAAGTAAATATTACTGGCAGAACAAGAAAAGAGCTTATCGGTTCAAATTTTATTGATTATTTTACTGAACCTCAAAAAGCTCGTGAAGTTTACTTAGAGGCTTTCGAAAAAGGTTCGGTTTCTGATTCTCCACTTACGCTTTGTCATAAAAATGGCAAATTGACCGATGCATTATTTAATGGCTCGGTTTATAAAGATGAACAAGGAAATGTTCTCGGTGTTGTAATTGTTGCGAGAGATATTGCAGAACAAAAATGGGCAAATGAATTAATTATTGCCAATAAAGAATTGGCTTTTCAAAATGATGAAAAAGAAAAACGTGCGGCAGAATTAGTTATTGCTAACAAAGAATTGGCTTTTCAAAATGAGGTGAAAGAAAAACGAGCCAATGAATTGGTTATTGCTAACAAAGAATTGGCTTTTCAAAACGATGAAAAAGAAAAACGTGCGGCAGAATTAGTTATTGCTAACAAAGAATTGGCTTTTCAAAATGAGGTGAAAGAAAAACGAGCCAATGAATTTGTTATTGCTAACAAAGAATTGGCTTTTCAAAACGATGAAAAAGAAAAACGTGCTGCAGAGTTAGTTATTGCTAACAAAGAATTGGCTTTTCAATATGATGAAAAAGAAAAACGTGCAGCAGAATTAGTTATTGCCAACAAAGAATTGGCTTTTCAAAACGAGGTGAAAGAAAAACGAGCCAACGAATTGGTTATTGCCAACAAAGAATTGGCTTTTCAAAACGATGAAAAAGAAAAACGTGCTGCAGAATTAGTTATTGCCAATAAAGAATTGGCTTTTCAAAATGACGAGAAAGAAAAACGTGCAGCAGAATTGGTTATTGCTGACATAGAATTGGTGTTTCAAAACAAAGAAAAAGAAAAACGCGAAATTGCAAATCAAGAATTGGAACGATTTAGAAAATTAACTGTTGGAAGAGAACTAAAAATGATAGAATTAAAAAAAGAGATTGAAGAATTGAAAAATAGTAAGTAAAATTTTAGCTAACTCACCTCGACAACTCACCAAAATTAAATCTAAAGCAAAGTGTTAACTTCAAAAAATATCAACACCAATAAAAACGTAGGAGAAAATAAAAAGCCTCGTACAGTAGCTGTAGATGCTATTGTTGAAGATTATTCGGAAGACACCCAACGTGCTTTATTAAATATTTTAGACGATTATAGTGAGGAAAAAATTAACATGGAAAACACCCAACGGGCGGTGCTCAATATCCTCGAAGATTATAGTGATGCAAAAGAAAAAGCAGAAGAATCTACCCGATTAAAAGAAGCTTTTTTAGCCAACATGAGCCACGAAATTCGTACGCCTATGAACGCAATCATTGGTTTTTCAGATTTATTATCCAAAGGAAATTTGGCAGCTAAAGAAAAAGAATATGTAAGAACAATAAAAACAGCTGGCGAAAATCTACTGACCATTATTAACGACATCCTTGATATTTCTAAAATTGAAGCGGGCATGATGACTTTTGAGGATCATAGTTTTAGTGTTAAAGATATTTTTAAATCGCTCAACGTAATGCTGATGGGAAAGGCAAAAGAAAAAAATCTCGAATTAACCTTTAAACATGAAGAAAATATCCCCGATGTTTTGTTAGGAGATACTACTCGTTTAACTCAAATTATCATCAATTTGGTAGGCAATGCAATTAAGTTTACCCAAAAAGGAAGTGTTGAGGTAAATGTAAAAGTTTTAAAAAATAATCAAAACAACCCTAATGAAAATACATGGTTAGAATTTTCGGTTGAGGATACTGGTATAGGAATTCCTCCAGATAAAATTAAAAACATTTTTGAACGATTCTGTCAGGCAGAATCACATACTACAAGAAAGTATGGTGGTACTGGACTTGGTTTAAGCATAGCAAAACAGTTAATAGAACTTCAAGGCGGAAATCTATCCGTTAAAAGTACATTTAAAGAGGGTTCAATTTTTACTTTTAGTATCCCCTATAAAAAATCAGTTGAAGTGCTGCTTGCACAAGATACTACTGAAAAAAAATACGATATGGAATATTTAAGTACTATAGATATTCTATTGGTAGAAGACAATCGGTTAAATGTAATGTTGATTTTAAGTTTATTTTCTGAATATCGTTTAAAAGTTCAGGTAGCAGAAAATGGGAGTGTGGCAATAGATAAACTTAAAGAATTAAACTTCGATATTGTGTTAATGGACATGGAAATGCCTGTAATGAATGGGTACGAATCAGCAACATTTATTCGAAAAAACTTAAAAAGTAATATTCCAATTATTGCAATGACAGCTCACGCCATGGCTGGAGAAAGAGAAAGATGTTTGAGTTTAGGGATGAACGAATACATTTCAAAACCAATAAATGCAAATGTCCTCTTTGAAAAAATATATGAATTAACCTTTAATACGAAATATCATGATAATAAATAGATGCAACCTAACCTACCTTTCTGAAATGACTGGCGGAAAAAAACAATTGATAAAAGAAATCATCGATGCGTTTCTTCAACAAGTTCCTAATGAGTTAAAATCCATCAACGATGCAATTTTAAAAAATGATTTTATAACCATCAAAAACTTTGCTCATACCATGAAATCATCTGTTTCCATAATGGGTATTTCCAGTCTAAATCCTATTCTAAATGAAATGGAAGATTTGAGTAAAAATGCGATAGGTGGTTCAATACCCATAACTACAAGTGTTGAAAAAATAAAACAATTAAATGAGCAACTAAATTCAATTGCTACACAAGCTATCGAAGAACTAGAAAGTGAAAAACAAATGTATTGTTAAATAAAAACGAAAAGTGTGAACACAAAAAATCAAAAAAGTATTTTTATTATAGAAGATAATAAAGTATTCAGCCTAGCATTAAAAGTAGATATTGAAGCTTCTTTTGAAAAAATGCCACTTCATATTCAAACCTTTGAAACTGGAGAAGCTTGTATGAAAAGTTTTAAGGAAAAAAATCCACAAGTCGTAATCCTTGATTACCATCTCAATAGTATCAACCCTAAAGCAGCCGATGGCATTAAAGTTTTAGATTGGATTAAAAAGGAAAACCCCGACACCAATGTAATTATGCTTTCCAGTGATGATGATATTGATATTGCCGTAAAATCATTACAGCATGGAGCTGCTGATTATGTAGTTAAAACTGAAACCCAATTCAGAAAAATAAATTATTCGTTGTTAAATATCTTTAAAATGATTGCTGCAAAAAATGAAGCTAAAAGATACAAAAGGATAGCATCTGGAGTATTTATCTATTTTGTATTAATGGTTTTAACATTAATAATAGTTCAAAAATATTATCCTGCATTATTTAGTTAAAAAGTGATGTCTATAGCTACCAAATTCATGATAAAAAAACAAAGCAATGTTTTCATTGTAGATGATAACAAAATTTTTGCTTTGGCATTAAAAGCTTATATCGAAAATGCTTTTGAAAATAGTTTTTTTTCAATTTATTTATTTGAAACTGGAGAAAAATGTCTCGAAAAAATGATGCTTTTAAAGCCTGAATTGGTTATTTTAGATTTTCATCTCAATAGTGTGTCGCCTAATGCAGCCGACGGACTTATGGTTTTAGACAACATAAAATTAATTAACCGAGAAACCACAGTTATTATGCTTACCAGCGACCATAATATTGATACCGTATTGGCATCATTTCATCATGGAGCAGTTGATTATATTGTTAAAACGGAAAATCAATTTAATAAAATACATCATTCGATAACCAATATTTTTACGAACAAAGAACTTAATTTAAAAAAGGAAGAAAAAGATAAAAGAGACTTAGCTTTAATTATTGCCAATAAAGAACGAGGAGTTAGAATAGTAGAAAAGGAAAAATATGCAACAGCGTTATTACATGCAAATATTCAAAAAGAAACTATAGAAAAATCTAAATTTCTTGTTGAGGAAAAAAATAGAGATATTACCGATAGTATTAATTATGCAAAACGAATACAACAGGCTAAACTACCACGAAAAAAAGATATTGATGCTTCGCTTCCATTAAGTTTTATTCTGTTTAAACCCAAAGATATTGTAAGTGGTGATTTTTATTGGTTCAAGAGCCTCCCCCTAACCCCCTCCGAAGGAGAGGAAAATTCCTCCCCGTCAGCTGACGGGAGGTTAGGAGGGGCTGTTGTTTTAATAGCTGCTGCTGATTGTACCGGACACGGTGTGCCAGGTGCATTAATGAGTATGATTGGCTCTGAAAAATTAGATGAAGCTGTTCATCTTAGTACTGACACTTCAAAAATCTTAAACCATTTAAACAGTAGAGTAAAAAAATCGTTACACCAATCGGATAGTGAGGATTCTACTAGAGACGGTATGGATATTGCACTTTGCTCCATTGAGTTTCCATCTCTTTTGGAAACAAACAGAGTAATAAATTTAAAATACGCTGGAGCAAACAGACCTATTTGGATTATTCGAAAAGGTCAGTCAATAATTGAAGAAATAAAAGGAACTAAAAAATCGATTGGAGGTTTTACAGCTGATAATCAACACTTCGACAGTCATGAATTAAAGTTACAACAAGGAGATACTTTTTATCTTTCTTCTGATGGTTTTGCCGACCAATTTGGTGGGTCAAAAGGAAAAAAAATAATGACAAAAAATTTCAAAGAAATTTTACTCAGTATTCAAGATAAAACCATGAAAGAACAAAAAAAGCATTTAGATAATTTTGTTGAAAATTGGAGGTCAGAAGCCGAACAAGTTGACGACATTTTAGTAATTGGTGTTAGAGTTTAAACAAAAACTCTTTAAAAGTTCAGTTCTAATTAGTATACCGTTTTTTATTTTCTTAAAAAACAAAAACATGTGAATTATGTAACTCCTTTTTTTAGTTGTGTAACAATAACTTGTTTAATGGTACTCACCTTTGCAAGGTAAGGTTATAGGTAGTTTTAGCCTTTTAAACCAAAATAAAATGAGTGATTCACCCATCAAAATATTTATTGTCGAAGACAATCATGTTTATTCCTTAATGCTTAAAAATGCATTGAAAGAAAAAGGAAATTTTGAAATAACCACCATGTTAACAGGTGAATATTGTTTGAACAAGTTGGACATGAATCCACAAGTCATCATTCTTGACCATCTATTAGCCCCCCCCGACGATATTTTAGGACCTGGTATTACAGGCTTAGAAGTAATGAAACAAATCCATGAAAAAAAACCAAATCTTCCAGTTATTATTTTATCAAACCAAACCGATACACAGGTAGCCACAGATTATTGGCAAGCAGGAGTTTTTGACTACATGGAAAAAAATTTATTGGTTATGGATAAACTTTTGGACTCTATTTTAAAAGCAGTTAATAAATAATATACTGCCAATAGACTGAAACAAAAATAATTAGAAACCATGAAAAACAATATCCTTGATCAACTTCATATTGATAAAACTAATCTTCAAAGCACTCGAAGAATTGTTTTAAAAGTTGTTATTGCATTTTCAATTGTAGCAAGTTTATTTTTTATTGCCATTTATATTACTCATCAAAAACTTTCTCAATTAACTGAAACAGTTTCTGCAATATTGGATCCCAACATTAAACTCAACAAATTAAAAGAAATAACTGTTGGACTTTATAGTGCCGAAGCAAATATAAAAGCATATAATATTAGGCACGACACTGCTTATTTATTAAGTTTTGAAAATTACATTGCTACCTTAAATACTCAACTAGATACGTTGTTCTTATTATCAACTATAGATAAAATTAATGTTGGAAAAAACGAAATTAGATACAATCAAAAATTTTCGGCACAAATTGATACTTTACAAAATCTCATCAATAATCGAATTGATTTATCTAATGAATTCATACAATTAAAAACAGAAAAAAGTACAGAAGAGGTGCTTTTGCATGTACTAAAAAAAATAAAAATTCAAAAACCTATTGATCCGTCAGCTGACGGACAGAAAAGAGTTGAAAAAGATGTGATAGAAAAATCGGATGGTTCAATAAAATCATTTTTTGCAAGGCTATTTTCACCAAAAAAGAAAGAGGAAAAAATTGAAATAGATATCAATCCATCAGGCTTGGTATTAACGACCATTTCTTCTGATTCAGTTAAAAAAACCATGTTAAAAATTATTACTAAAACACAAGAGGAAGAGCAGGTTAAAGATAGTAATTTATTAGCTAAAGAGATGGAACTCACTCAACGAGAATATATGTTGACCAATCGAATTTTTTACCTGTTGAATGACATGGAAGAAAAAGAACTCGAAGAAGGAATAAAAAGAATTCATACGGCTACTATAGAAGCCAATGCTAAAATAAATTTTATTAGTAACTGGCTTATTATTTTTGGGCTTATACTCGCATTAATGTTCTCTTACTATATTTATCGCGATATTTTAAAAGCCAAAGTTTTTAGAGAAAAATTACGCCAAACAACTTTAAAAAGCGAAAAATTAGCTTCAAAATATTCCTTGAGTTTAATTGAAGCAAGTCTTGACCCATTAGTAACCATAAGTTCAAAAGGAAAAATTACTGGTATGAATGAAGCAACCGTGAACATTACAGGATTAACACGAGAACAACTTATTGGTACAAACTTTTTAGACTATTTTACCAACCATCAAATGGCACATGATGTTTACACCGAAATATTTGCAAAAGGGTTTGTTATTGATTCTCCACTAACCATTCGACATAAAAATGGTAAGCTTACTGATGTTTTGTTTAATGGTTCTGTTTATAAAGATGATAATGGAATTGTTTTAGGAGTTGTAGTTGTAGCAAGAGATATTACCAGCCAAAAATTATTTGAAAATGAATTGATTGAAGCAAAACAGAAAGCTGAAAAAGCAACAAAAAAAGCGGAAGAATCCAATCAATTAAAAGAATCTTTTTTAGCAAATATGAGCCATGAAATTCGCACACCTATGAATGCTATTATTGGTTTTTCAGATATTTTATATAAAAGAAAATTAGGTGTACAGGAAAAGGAATTTATTACCATCATAAAATCTGCAGGAGAAAATCTGCTCACTATTATTAATGACATACTCGATATTTCAAAAATTGAAGCAGGCATGATGACTTTTGAAAAAAACAATTTTAGTATTAAAGAAACTTTTAAATCGCTTAATATAATGCTGCTGGGTAGAGCAAAAGAGAAAAACCTCGAATTAGTTTTTAGCTGCGATAAAGATGTGCCAGAAACTTTATTAGGCGATCAAACACGCCTAACCCAAATCATTATCAACTTGGTGGGTAATGCTATTAAGTTTACAAATGAAGGAAGTGTTAAAGTACATGGAAAGGTTAGTAAAATGAATAAAGAAAACACGCTAATAGAATTTTCAATAACCGATACTGGCATAGGGATACACAAAGATAAATTGGTAACTATTTTTGAGCGATTTCAACAAGCAGAATCACACACGACCAGAAAATATGGAGGAACCGGGCTTGGTTTAAGTATTGCCAAACAATTAATTGAACTTCAGGGAGGCACTTTATCAGTTAAAAGCGAACTAAATGTTGGTTCGGTTTTTACTTTTTATATACCCTACAAAAAATCAACACAAACTCAAAAACCCGTGGAGTTTATAGAAAAAAAATACAACATGGAAGAGATGAGTAAATTAAAAATCTTGTTAGTTGAAGACAATCAATTAAACATCATGTTGGTCTCAAGCTTGTTTGCAGAAAACAATTTAAAATTACAAACAGCAGCAAACGGTAAGGTTTGTATCGAAATGCTTAAACCAAAGAATGGCTTAACAAAATCTAAACTTGCTAAAAATTTTGATATCATTTTAATGGATATGCAAATGCCTGTGATGAACGGATATGAAGCAGTCAACATTATCCGTAATGAGCTAAAAAATACCATCCCAATTATTGCCATGACTGCACATGCAATGGCAGGGGAAAGAGAAAAATGTTTGGATTTAGGCATGAACGACAACATCTCAAAACCTATAAATGCAACTCAACTTTTTGAAAAAATACACGACTTAACGCTTAATTCCTAATACCATGATAAACGGCGAAACAAAAAATAACAGTAAAAGTGTTTGTAACCTCAATTACCTATCGGAATTGATGGGTGGAAAAATACATTTGATTAAAAAAATAATGGACACTTTTTTGGTGCAAGTAAAAGAAGAACTTAAATCCATGAACAATGCCATAACCAAAAAAGATTATACAATCACAAAAAATTTGGCTCACACCATGAAATCAACAGTTTCAATAATGGGGATTTCTATACTTCTCCCTGTTTTGCAGGAAATGGAAGATTTAGGAACAGATACAACCTGTTCCGATAGCTATAGAGAGGAACAATTAAGAGCATTAAATCTGAAGCTAAATGCAATATGCAAAAAAGCTTTTGTAGAAATTGAGAACTATAACATCGTCTAAAAAAATATAAAAATAATTTACCTAAAACTCAACGCCATGAATCTATTTAAAAAAATATTCTCGGAATCAACGCCAAAAGAACACACTATTTTTATAGTGGAAGACAACGAGGCTTATGCAAAACTATTGGAAGAATTTTTAATGCTCCATTTTCCGGAAATACAAGCAATAAAAAAATTTACTTCGGGTGAAGATTGTTTAAAAGAATCCTTCCAAATTCCTACTGTTATCATTATGGATCATTTATTAAACAAAAATCATAGTGATGCTGCCACAGGACTTTCCATCATTAAAAAAATGAAAATGGCGAATCCTAAGTTAAATATTATTTTATTAAGTGCTCAAACAGAAATTGAAGTTGTTTCTAAAACAATAGCCAAATATGGAGGTATTTATATTCCAAAAAATGACGAAGCATTTAATAAAATAGAACAGCGGATTAAACAATTTTTGGAAAAATAAAACTTGAAGTGTGAATGGTGTAACTTTTCATTAAAGTTGTGTAACACTTTTCAAGCTTGAGCTAACTACCTTTATCCTATGCAAAAATTAATTTGCAACTAAATTTAATAATCATGAAAAAAATAACTTTTTGTTTAATGGTAGCATGCTTATCATTAACCTTTCAACCACTTCAATCAAGTGCTGCAACAACATCTGAAACTGCACCAATTTCTAAACCAATGTCAGAAACAGAAGCCAAAACTTTGGAGTTAAGATTAATTGAAATTAATGAATTGGACAAATCCTCATTAACTCACACTCAAAAAAAAGTATTACGTGGCGAAGTTAAAAGTATCGAAAAACAACTTCGTGCAGGCGGTGGAGGAATTTATTTTTCTGTAGGAGCAATCATTATTATTATTTTATTGTTGATTATTTTATTGTAAATTGATATGGAAACTAAACAATCGTTGAGTACAAAAATTCTCAACATCACTTTAAAAATTAAGGAACAATATCCAGAATTGGGTAAGTTTCTAGAAGAAATGCCCATAACAATTCCAACTAAAAAAAATTTAATAATATCGTCAATAATTTTACAGGAATACTATAATTCGTTGACCTCATTGTTAGATAATTACCTCATAGAGCAATTTTGTAACAATGAAATAGATTAGTAATATTTATTTCACCATTAAAAAACACCTTCAACTTGAAAACTGAAGGTGTTTTTTATACCAACATGTGAATCATGTAACTTAACTCAAAAGTTGTGTAACACCATTATTTATAGAAGTTAGCACATTTGTATCATGAATTTTTTCAAACCTGTCCCGCCAATTGCGGAGAATAAAAAAACAACTGAAATGAATAAAACCGCAAAAATTATTACACCAATCACCTTGCTATTGGCACTTCTTATCTTTAGTCCCACGTTCGGTCAACAGAATATGGAAAACAAAGAATTAACTCCAGTTTTAAAAGAAGTTAAATTAAAAATAGATATGCGTAAATTGTGGGAAGACCACATTGTTTGGACCCGTAATGTAATTTTCTGTCTGGTAGATGATTTGCCTGGTGCAGACCATGCTGTTAAACGTTTACTTTTAAATCAAGAAGATATTGGCAAGGCTTTTATACCCTATTATGGAGAAAAAGCAGGAACTCAACTTACCGAACTTTTGTATCCACACATTACCATTTTTCCTGAAGTAATTAAAGCAGCAAAAACTGAAAATAAAATTGCTCTTGATAAAGCAAACGAAAGATGGTATAAAAATGCAGATGAAATTTCTGAATTCCTGTGTAAATTAAATCCAACATGCGAATTAGCAGATGTAAAATTGATGATGCACAATCACCTTAAACTAACCACCGAAGAAGCAATGAACCGCATCAAAAAAGACTATGCTGCTGATGTGGTTACGTATGACCAAATACATCATGAAATTTTAAACATGGCCGATATGTTTTCAGATGGAATAACAAAACAATTTTTAGAAAAAATTAAACCTGATACTTATCCGTTAATAGCAAAATAAAAACTATGGAAACTTCTTCAAAAACTTCAGTGCATTTACCATCTGGTCTTATCCAACTGGTTAGGAAAGAATATATAGAGGTTGAACCTAATGTGCGACTTCATGTTACTGATGCCGGTAAAGGCAGAACAATTGTGTTGCTGCATGGTTGGCCACTAAGCGATGAAATGTATGAATATCAATACAACGATTTAATCAACAATAATTTTCGGGTGTTGGGTATTACCCTTCGTGGGTTTGGGAAATCGGACAAACCTTATGGGTCTTACAATTACGATACTCATGCAAAAGACATTAAAAAGATATTGTGTAAACTTGAAATAACTGATGCCCTAATGGGCGGTTTTTCAATGAGTGGTGCAATTGCTATTCGTTACGTTTCAATGGATAAAAGTGCTCACATCTCTAAACTTGCTTTATTTGGTGCAGCAGCTCCAATTTGGACACAGCGAAGCGATTATCCCTTTAACCTTACTGTTGCTGAGGTTGATGAATTAATTGAATTGTGTCACCACAATCGTCCACAACTTTTAACAAATGTTGGGAAGATTTTTGGTGCAACCGAAACTTCCTTAAGTACCGGTATTAGCAGTTGGTTATATGGTATGGGGTTAAGTTCTTCATCTTATGCCATGGCTCAATGTTTAGTTGCATTGCGAGATACCGATTTACGAAATGATTTAAAAAAAATAAAAATTCCTACCCTAATTATGCACGGTAAAAAAGATAAAATATGCTCTTTCGAAATGGCAATTCAAATGAATGCTGTACTGGTTAATTCAACATTAATTCCTTTTGAAAATAGCGGACATGCCTTGTTTCTGGAAGAAACCAAAAAATTTAATGCTGAGCTTATCAAATTTGCAAAAGAGGAAGCCTCCCCAACCCCTCCGAAGGAGGGGCTACGTAGTTGGTGAAAAAAAAGAAAATGGGGAGAGGAAAAGAAAATGTAAAACTACGTGGCAATGAGGGCTGGAGACCCTCCTCCGTCAGCTGACGGAGAGAAGGAGGGGGCTAACAATAACTATCGCATCCAAACTTTAAAAAAATAAAAATGCAAACATCACAACATAATTTAGCGGTAGAAGTGAATGGAATAACCATTTCTTATGATGATTTTAAGAGTGATTTAATTCCCATTATATTCATACACGGATTTCCTTTTAACAAATCTTCGTGGCAACCTCAGGTTGATTTTTTAAAAAAAACCAACCGGGTTATTGCTTACGATATTCGTGGATTTGGAAATTCAAGTGCTGATGAAACTGAATTTAGCATGGATTTATTTGCAGATGATTTAATTCTGTTTATGGATAAATTGGAAATCAGCAAAGCCATTGTTTGTGGTTTATCTATGGGTGGATATATTTTATTGAATGCCATAAATCGTTATCCTGAAAGATTTGCTGCTATTGTTTTATGCGATACTCAATGTATTGCTGATTCGCCTGAAGCAAGAGAAAAACGATACAAAACCATGGAACAAATTAATGAAAACGGACTTCACGATTTTGTTCAAAGTTTTGCTTCTGTTATTTTCTATAAAGCACCATTAAAATTAGTTGATGAAATGAAATATGGTATGCTCACCACATCGCCAAAATCAATTGTTAAAACTTTAAAGGCTCTAGCTCTACGCAAAGACATGCAATCCTCACTCAAAAAAATTGCTGTTCCTACATTGGTGATTTGTGGTACTCAAGATGTTGTTACTCCATTAATACAATCACAATTTTTGGTAGAGCATATTCCTAATGCTACGTTAAAAAGTATTGATTGTGCCGGGCATTTATCCAATTTAGAACAACCCGATGAATTTAACCGACATCTACACCGTTTTATTTCTAAAGTAGAATCAGAAGCTTTTGCCTATACGCTCATAAAGGTGTGAATTACATAATTACTTTCTAATGTTGTGTAACACGTAGGCATCAATAGTTGTTCAAATTTGTTTAGATAATGTTCATTCATAAATCTAACCAAAATGTACAACAAATTTCAACTTATAGTAATCGTGGCTGTTCTATTATTTTTTCCAAAAATAAATTATGGTCAAGCTCCTAACTTAGGAACAGCTTCAAATTTCACCTTATTTACAGCAGATGGTGCATTTACCAATACTGGTGAATCAAATGTAACAGGTGATATTGGTACTAATTTAGGTGCATTCTCAGGATTTCCTCCAGGTGTGTTAGATGGACAAATATATGTGGTTGATGCTACTTCATCGCAAGCTGCGTCAGATGTCATTACTGCTTACGATTTTTTAACAGGAATTGCTTGTGATAGTACGATAGGAATTACATTAGGAAACAACCAAATTCTTACACCAAATGTGTATTGTTTGGGAGGAGCAGAATCAACATTAAACGACACACTTTTCCTAGATGCACAAGGTAATGCCAGTGCTTTATTTATATTTAAGATAAATGGAGCTTTGACAACAAATAAATTTTCCAACGTAATTTTAATTAATTCAGCTAGTTTAGATAATGTCTATTGGCAAATAAATGGAGCCTTAGAAGTAGGCGATAGCTCTGTTTTTAGAGGTACTGTACTTGCAAATGGAGCTATCAATTTATTGTTAAACTCATCACTTGAAGGTAAGGGTCTATCTCGGGCAGGTGCTATAAATACCTATACTATAAATGCTACATTGCTAGCACCTTCCACTTTACCAATTGGGTTAATCTATTTTAATGGATTAAATGAACATTCCTATAATTCGTTTTCTTGGTCAACCGCTACCGAAATAAATAATGATTATTTCACTTTAGAAAAAACAACTGACGCCCTAAATTTTATAGATGTGGTAAAAACAAATGGTGCTGGAAACAGTAATACACCACTGATTTATTCAATCATTGATTATTACCCGACCAAAGGAATGTCGTATTACAGGCTTAAACAAACAGATTTTAATGGAGAATATACCTATTCAAAACTAGTGATGATTGATGTTCCTAGCCAACTGACCGAAGATTTTAGCATTTATCCCAATCCATTTAGTACTTCTGCAACAATTACAATAAATGACGCTTCGCAACTTAAAAACGTCGAATTAAGAATATACAATGATTTAGGAGAAGAAGTGATGGTAAAAATTATAACAGCAGAAAGCACCACTTTTGATACAAAAGATTTTCTATCAGGAATTTATTTTTATCAATTAACTGATAACAATAAAACAATCCAATCAGGTAAATTGATTGCTAAACAGTAAATTGTAAAGTATAAGTCCTATTGCCAATGTACTGTTAGGTGTTCGCCATTTGTTTATGCGATTCGTTTGTCTATTTTGTTATGTCTAAAACTTCGTTTACTTTATACAAGTTCGGCAAATTTTGCGATTTAATTCGAAATTGACTTCGTTTTTTAATCTTTGGTTTTGTCGAAGCGTTTTCCATTTTTATTCCTGGGTCATAGTAAATATTTCCACTTGCCATTTGTCCAAGAAATAACTGAAAGTCAGTTCCTGTTCCTAAAATTATATTATTTCCATACTTGTATTGTCTTTCGTTTACAGTTTCAGAAAGTGATGGAACGTAGCAAGCTTGATTGTGTTTTCTATTCCAATGTAAAAGCATAGATGCAAAACTCCAAGAAGCAGTTTCGTTTCCCTTAACGTCAACCAACGAAATTCTTCCGTTTGTATTTCTGATTTTTCCACTTTCTGCGTCAAAACCAATTAACTGCATTTCTAAATTTGTCAATGGATGTCTGACTCCTGTTTTGTGAACACCACCAAAATTTATTCTATCTTCTCTACCAGTTTTGTCTGCATAACCATATTGCCTTAAAAAGGCTTCAGTTCCTTCGGTTCTATAAATTCCGTCCGTTGGTTCAGGTGTCATTAAAGTTATAATTGCAGAGTTTACTCTTGCGAAATTAGCTACGCCAAATTGTTTTACTTCCCAACCTAAAAAGTCAGGCTCTGAATAACCATTTGGTGTAATTCCTAATTCAGCTTCTAATGTATAACCACCACAATTTGGGGCTTCACAAGCCATAATATTACCAAATCTGTCAAGACGTTTTGATTTTATCCAACCTAATTTATGAATGCGAAGTAATTCATTGATTAAGTCGGCTTTGTTATTTGCCACTTGTGGCAGTTCAATAAGTTTAAAAACTCCGTGTTCCGTTATATTTTGTTGGTTTGCAAATTCGTTTGCGATTTCAGAATTTGGGTCTGCGACGTAACCTAAAATAGTTCCGTTTATTGCAACTGAAAAGAATAAAAGTCTATCAGCAAGCCTTTGAGTCATCAATGCTGATGGTGGGTTTTGGCATTTTGCCAAAAAACCTGAAAATCTTACTTCTGGATATTTAGGATAGAGGATAAGTTGAGCATTTGGTGCAGGAAATAAATTTCCACCCTCTGAAATCCAAGAGAAATTAATTGATGCTTTGAATCTTTCTTTATTCCAATCTCCAGCTTCTTCATTTTTGATTTCAGAAATTGGTAAAATGTTTAAAATTTCAAAGCTACCACCGAAGTAAACTTGATTTTTTGAATTGTCGTTTGGTGAAAGTTTTTTGATGTAGATTTTTGTACAACCGTTATCAATGAACAGCGACTTTAGATTTTTTAGGTTCATTGATTTTCAAAATTTCTTTTATAATATTCTTTCCAACGGCTTGAATTAAAGGTGTTACAACTGAATTTCCAAATTGTTTGTAGGCTTGGTTGTCAGAAACAGGAATTAAAAAACTATCAGGAAAACCTTGAAGTCTTGCACATTCTCTTGGTGTCAAACGTCTTGGGTTCAAGCCGTCTTGTGGTATTAAAATTTCTGCTCCGTCTTTATAATATCTTGCACTCATTGTTCTCGAAATTCCATCTAAATTGGTAAGTCCAAAACCAAATCCGTTTCCTTTTGCTTTATGCTTTTTTGCGTATTCTTGCAGGTAATTCCAAAGTTTGTCAGACAATGTATATTTTGGGTCAACTTCATCTTGCAAAATATTCTTGAAGGCATATTTTGTGCCTCCCATAGTAGGAAATTCAAATGTTTCTTTGCCTTTGAAAACGTTATTGTTGAAGCCTACGATTATAATTCTTTCTCTGTGTTGTGGAACAAAATGTTGTCCGTCCAAAATTTTGAAATGAATTGAATAACCTAATTCTTTTAAGGTTTCTTTTATGATTGTAAAGGTTTTTCCTTTGTCGTGAGAAACAAGATTTTTCACGTTCTCTAACATAAATGCCTTCGGCATTTTATGTTTAATAATTCTTGCAACATCAAAAAATAATGTCCCTTGAGTTTCGTCTAAAAAGCCGTGGGCTCTGCCCAAGGCGTTTTTCTTTGAAACTCCTGCTATTGAAAAAGGTTGGCAAGGAAACCCTCCTAATAAAATGTCGTGTTCTGGAATTTCGTTTTCGTTTATTTTGGTAATGTCGCCAAATGGAACTTCTCCAAAATTGGCTTCATAAGTTTTTTTTGAATAAGTATCCCATTCACTTGTGAACACACATTTTCCGCCAAGATTTTGAAAAGCCAATCTTATTCCACCAATTCCCGCGAATAAGTCAATGAATTTAAACCTTGGTGTCGTTTGTGGTGGAAATGGAATGTCCCATTTTATTGGCAAATAATATTGGAAATCAGGCTCTTCAACAATACTCAATTTGTCGTGTAAGTCCGTTAAATAAATTGTCGCAGTAGGCTTATAGTATTGAGAAACGCCATTTTTATTGTTCTGAAAAAAGTGCGTTAAATGAGCCAAGTCGTTATTCTCCGTCTTGGTAATCTCTAATTTGAGTTTGTTTTTTATGTCCGAATACTTTTTGCTCATTTAGTTTGCTAATATCGTTAAATTTTTCCATTTTAGTTTGGACGTTCGGTCTAAAGTATTAACAAATTTTCGCCCCGTTTTTTTTGCCCTCGAAAGCATCCGCTTGTGAGCTATTTTATAATAATAACTCCGCATGACGAAATATTCTCCGCATTTTTTGCGGAGAATAGTCGATTTAATCTCCGCATCTATCATTTTTTGCCCTTGCCACTAACGAACGAATATGATGCATCATGCATCATATCCATCCTATACGTTTAACTCAAATGTAGTAATTCAATCGGATTTTTTATTGCTTTAATTCTGATATCCAAC
>CAYJMI010000035.1:0-29559 GCA_964371285.1 uncultured Vicingus sp.
GGTTGATGACGTTTGCATCATAGGCGTTAGAATATGATGCAAAGTTTACCCTGAGCAAAGCCGAATGGGTATTATCGGAGTAAAAATTTAATCAGAAATTAATTATATAAAACAAAAACGATGTCATCAATTGAAGATAAAGAGTCTTGGAAATTTCCAAAAGAATTTTGGTTAGTAAACGTAATGGAATTATGTGAAAGAGCAGCCTATTATGGCTTTTTCATTGTGTTAACATTATATTTAACCGATATTGTTGGATTCACAGATAAAGAAACAGGAATTGTAGCTGGTGTATTTTTCGCTTTGCTATATTTTTTCCCTCCTTTTGTTGGTGCTATTTCCGATAAAATTGGCTTTAAAAACGGGCTAATTATCGCTTTTTCATTTTTAACAATTGGTTATTTTTTCTTGGGAGTATTTCATTCAAAAGCATTGGTTTTATTTTTTCTTTTCTTGGTTTTAATTGGAGGCTCGTTCATTAAACCATTGATTACTGGAACCGTGGCAAAAACAACCTCTACCATTAATAAAGCCAGAGGTTTTTCTTTGTTTTACTGGGTGGTTAACATTGGTGCTTTTGGAGGCAAGACTGTAGTTCCAAGTATCCGACAAGGAATAGGATTGGAATATGTAAATTTTTTCTCTGCCGGTATGGCATTTTTAGCATTATTGTTTGCCATATTCATTTTCAAAATTGATGAAGGTAGAGATGAAAAAGGAAAATCAATAAGTGATGTTTTTTTGGCTTTGAAAAAGATTTTTACAACTCCGAGATTAATAAGTTTAACGCTAATTGTAGCCGGATTTTGGATAATTCAGCATCAGCTTTATGCCACTATGCCAAAATATGTAATAAGGTTGTTAGGCGAAAGTGCCAAACCTGAGTGGATGGCAAATGTAAATCCATTAATTGTGGTTTTGTTTGTTGTACTTATAACCCAGCTCACAAAAAAATATAAAGCAGTTACCGTAATGTTTATTGGTATGATTATTATGCCATTTTCGGCGTTGGCAATGGCCATGAGCCAAAATTTAGAAGCTATTACAGGTAGTTCAATTGATATTTTTGGAATGTTTACCATGCACCCACTTACATTAATGATGATAGTTGGTATTGGAATACAAGGGTTAGCAGAATGCTTTATTTCACCCAGATTTTTAGAATACTTTGCTAATCAGGCTCCAAAAGGACAAGAAGGGGTTTACATGGGTTTTAGTCATTTACATTCCTTTTTTAGTGCATTAGTAGGTTTTATTATGTCTGGATTTTTATTGGATGCTTATTGTCCCAATCCTGATACCTTACCCCAAGGGATATCTGAAGTAGAACGTTTGGCATATTACGCTGACGCCCACGTGTTATGGTATTATTTTGTGGTAATAGCCTCAGTAGCGGCAATAGCCTTGTTAATATTTAAGTTGGTAACCAGCAAAATTGACCGTCAATCAGCAATGTAAAAAATAAACCCGTTCTAAAACACTTGTTTAATAATTTCTCTAGTAGAAACCGATTTCCCCATGGTATAATAATGTAAGCATGGTACACCAAAATCAATCAACTCTTTCGATTGTTGAATTGCCCATTCAATACCAACTTGTTTAACTGCCTCATCAGTTTTACACTTTTCAACTGCATCTACCAAATCATTAGGTAAATCAATATGAAAAAATTTGGGTATCATTTGAAGTTGATTTTTGCTGGTAATGGGTTTTAAACCAGGAATAATTGGGGCATTAATTCCTGCCTTTCGACATAAATTTACAAAGGTTTTAAATTTTTCGTTGTCGTAAAACAATTGTGTAATAATGTACTCAGCTCCAGCATCAACTTTACTTTTCAAATGTTTTAAATCGTTTTTCATGTTCGGCGATTCAAAATGTTTTTCAGGATAACCTGCAACTCCAATACAAAAATTAGTAGGAGCTGGATTTTGTAAATCTTCATCGAAATATTCAGCTTTATTTAACCCATTAATTTGTTTTACCAAATCAACAGCATAAGCATGTCCACCTAATTCTTGAACAAAAGCTGGTTCTGTTTTTATTGGATCGCCTCGTAAAGCCATTACATTATCTATTCCTAAAAAGTTGAGGTCGATTAAAGCATTTTCAGTTTCTTCTTTGGTAAATCCACCACAAATAATATGAGGAATGGCATCAATTTGATATTTGTTCATAATAGCAGCACAAATACCAACTGTTCCCGGTCGTTTTTTTATCGAAAATTTTTCTAAATAACCTTTTTCTCTTTTTTTATAAACGTACTCCTCTCTATGGTATGTAACGTTAATAAAAGAAGGCTTAAATTCCATCAATGGGTCGATTCCATCATAAATCGATTGAATACCTTTCCCTTTTAATGGAGGTAAAATTTCAAATGAAATAAGTGGTTTTTTGGCTTCTTTAAGATGATCTGTAATTTTCATTAATGGAGAATTTAAAAATTTAATTTTGCAAATGTACGAATGTGATACAATAAACAAAATATAATTTTACTGGAAATAAAATTGGAAGACGGAAGTCAGAAGTTTGAAGACTGTGAACTGAAGACTGTGGGCTCTAAAAAATTTTTCCGAAACATCCTATAAAAAATGTAATTTTGTCGTTCGAAAAAAGACAGAGATGAAATACCTACGTAACTTTTGTATTATAGCACACATTGATCATGGTAAAAGTACCTTGGCAGATAGATTATTGCAAGCCACCGGAGCTATTACCGAACGTGAAATGCAAGAGCAGACTTTAGATGACATGGATTTGGAGCGAGAAAGAGGAATCACCATAAAAAGCCATGCTATACAAATGGAATACATGTACGAAGGCCATGAGTATGTTTTAAACTTAATTGATACTCCTGGTCACGTAGATTTTTCTTACGAAGTTTCCCGTTCTATAGCTTCGTGTGAAGGAGCGTTGTTAATTGTTGATGCCACACAAGGAATTCAGGCTCAAACCATTTCAAACCTTTATTTAGCCATCGAAAATAATTTAGAAATAATTCCTGTTTTGAATAAAATGGACTTGGACAGTGCCATGCCAGAGGATGTAAAAGATCAAATTGTTGATTTATTGGGTTGTAAAAGAGAAGAAATTATTTCGGCAAGTGGTAAAACTGGTTTAGGTGTTGACGAAATTTTAAGAGCAGTAGTAGAAAGAGTTCCACAACCAAAAGGTGACCCTGACGCACCATTTCAAGCTTTGATTTTTGATTCAGTATTTGACTCATACCGAGGAATTAACGCTTATTTTAAAGTAATTAATGGCGAAATTAAAAAAGGAGAAAAAGTAAAATTTATTGCAACGGGTAAAGAATATCATGCCGATGAAATAGGTACATTGAAACTGAAACACCTTCCTAAACCAATAATAAAAACAGGGGATGTTGGGTATATTATTTCTGGAATTAAAGTAGCCAAAGAAGTTAAAGTGGGCGACACCATTACTACCGTTGCACGACCTGCTCCTGCAATTCAGGGATTTGAAGATGTAAAACCGATGGTTTTTGCTGGAATTTATCCTGTAGATACCGACGAATTTGAAGAGTTAAGAGATGCTATGGAGAAACTCCAATTGAATGATGCTTCGTTAACTTTCGAACCAGAATCATCTGCTGCACTTGGTTTCGGATTCCGTTGCGGGTTTTTAGGGATGTTGCACATGGAAATTATTCAAGAACGTTTAGAACGTGAGTTTGATATGACTGTAATTACAACCGTTCCCAACGTGTCATATTATGCCTATTTAACCAACGATAGAGAAAAAGGAGTTTTATTGAACAACCCTTCAGATTATCCTGATCCAAGCAGAATTGACCGAATTGAAGAACCATACATTAAAGCAACGGTGATAACAAAATCAGAATTTGTTGGTTCTATTATGTCGCTATGTATCGAAAAACGAGGAGAATTATCGAATCAGGTTTATTTAACTACCGATAGAGTAGAGTTAAGTTTTAATGTTCCGTTAGCCGAAATTGTTTTTGATTTTTACGACAGGTTAAAGTCCATTTCAAAAGGATATGCATCGTTCGATTATCACCCAATAGGGTTTAGACCTGCAAATTTAGTTAAACTAGACATTATGTTGAACGGCGACCCAGTAGATGCTTTGTCGGCGTTAGTTCATAAAGACAATGCTTACGAATTGGGTAAGAAAATTTGTAAAAAATTAAGAGATTTAATTCCTCGTCAACAATTTAATATTGCCATTCAAGCAGCTATTGGTGCAAAAATTATTTCCAGAGAATCGCTTTCGGCATTACGTAAAGATGTAACTGCCAAATGTTATGGTGGTGATATTTCTCGTAAACGAAAATTGTTGGAAAAACAAAAAGAAGGAAAAAAGAAAATGAAACAAATTGGTAGTGTAGAAGTTCCGCCAAAAGCATTTTTAGCTGTGCTAAAGTTGAATGATTAAACAAATAAAAGCAAAGCTTTTTAAAAAAGTTTTGCTTTTGACTTACTTCAAATAGCTCTTATTTTTTACAATAATATCTTTTGTCATTCCTTTTAATACTTCGCCAGCCTGTATAATTAAAGCTGGACTTGGAGGAAAAGGAACTGGTTCGCTTTGTAATTCTTTTAAACTTGCAGGACTCAATGCATTGATATCGCCATTGGCGTTGGCATAAAAGTTTTCAAAAAATGCATCAGAAGTAATGGGTTCGGCTTTCATCAACTTATTGGCAACATTGTCATAATAATTGATATTACCCGAAATACGTGCCGATTTACGTTGCTGAACTCGTTTAATAGCACAATGAATGGTTTTGTATTTTGGTATTTTAATGTCGTTACCTAAGCTGTCTTTTTTTACATTTCCATTGGCATCTAAGGCATAACTAAATCCATCAGGAATTTCTTTGCTTTCCTGAGCAACAGTTTCTTTAACTTCTTCCGGCGAAACAGCTATTTGATTCATGGCTAATATGATAGAATAATGATACGTTCTAGTAGTATCAATGTAATTATCATAGTTAATCCAATCTTGGTCGAGTTCGTTAATATTTATAGCTTGTAATTCTTCAATCAGTGCTTTTGGAGCAACCGTTTGAGATTTATCTTCAATGGTAAAAAACACGTTGGTGGTTCCTTTAAAACGAGCTTCTGCAATTTTTTCATCTACATCTTTAAAGTAGGTAATGTAACTTTTGGCTTCTACAAAACGGCTGTAAGCATCTCGTGCAGCTAATTTTAAGTTTTTACCAAGCAGTTCCACACCTTTGGCATAAGCATATTCGGCGGCTTTGTTTCTTGCGTTTTCGATTTCAGGAATAAAATTTTGCTCCTCATAAACAATACCAACAGGGGGTAATGATTTGGCTAAATCTTGTCGCCTGTTCATTCGAACATAAATGGTATAAATTTGAGCCCAATTGGCAGGATCTCCAGTACCTTTTAAACGATTTACTTCGGTATTGTCTTTTAAATAAGCCATTCGATAAGCATCATTAAAAATATCCACCTCTTCAAATTTTCCCGGGTCTTTTTTTATTTTTTTTGCCGATGTTTCCATAGCAGCATCATAATCGCCTTTTTCTAATTGTTTAGATGAAGATTTACAAGCAAAAAAAAGTGTTCCTATAATGATAAAAAGTATAAATTGTTTCATAAGTGTTGTTTTTAATTTTATAATGAATTCATTACAAACAATATTCCAAAAGTATAAAAACAAATGTTAAAGAGCAATATTAGTTTAAAAGTTAGCCAGAGGAATAAATAGCTAATTTCAAATTTCTAATCTCTAATTTTTTTATAGTTATGTTAAAATTGATGTTGATAATGTTTTTAAAACTCAATAAATACTGTCAGATATATTGCAGTATTTCACTAAAAAATTAGAACAGGTAAAAAGTGCTTTCTGCGGCTAAATATATATTGGTTTTATTGCTATCCATCATATTCGTTTATTTTGGCTATTTTTCAAGTACTACCGATTTTGTAGTGCTTCCCATAATTTTTGCGGTTTCTTTTGGAATCTATTTTTACTTGATTTTTTTTACTCAAGATAAAAATGAAGTAAATGCCTTGCTTTGGTTTTCGATAGTATTTCGACTGATTTTTTTGTTTGCTATACCCATTTTATCCACCGATTACATCAGGTACATTTTTGACGGACAACTTATTTTAAATGGATACAACCCTTATTTGTTTAACCCCGCCAGTATTTTAGCCAACAATACCCCTATTCCATCTAATTTGTTTGGCGATTTTTTTGCACCATTAACCAACAACGAAGTATATTCAACCACTTTTCCGATGGTGCATTTTGTATCCGTTTTGTCGGCTTTATTTACTAATGTTCATCCATTAATTAGTTTAGTAATTCTTAGAATTCCTATTATTGTTGCCGACTTTGTTTTAATTAAGTTTTTAATTAAATTATTAGACAAATTAAATTTATCGTATAGTGGTTTGCTTATTTACGCCTTAAATCCGTTAGTAATAATCGGCTTAACAGGCAACATCAGTTTTATTGGAGTTATGCTTTGCTTTTTTGCTATCGGATTATATTTTATCATTCATAACAAATGGATAAATTCTATTTTCTTTTTTACGCTTGCTGCCACATCAAGCATTTTTACATTTTTATTGATTCCATTGGTATTTAAAAAATTGCAACTGGCTAAATCTATTGCTTTTGTTTTAATAATAACGGCTATTTTTTCTTTGTTTTGGCTACCTTTTTATCACGAACAGTTTTTAGATACTATTTTAAACAATATAAGTAGCAACCTGTTTGGTTCAGCCAATAATTTTGGATTAAAACATGTCATTGATTCGTTTACAGGAGAAGCCAATATTATTATTCCAGTACTTTTTGGAGTAGCTTTAATAAGCATTTCTATTTCAAGGGCTAGCGATTGGATTTCTATCCTTAAAGGGATGATGTTTTGCTTAACTGCATTTATGCTGTTAAATTATACCATTGAGCCTTATTATTTTGTACTGCTGGTGTTTTTTAGTGCATTAGTGCATCAATACCATTATGCAATTATTTGGTCGTTATTTGCAATTGTAAATTATCCCATTTTTGAACCGTTTTTAGCAACTCATCATTGGATAATGCCTATGGAATACTCCATATTGTTACTGTTGTTTTTACTAGAATTATTTGGCAGGTTAAAAAGTCTATCGGATTAGGGTAACAGTTCCAATGAGCTTGTTAGAATTGTGTTGAACATCTTTGTAGTTGATTTTCCAAACATACGTTTCTGTTTTAACCAATTCGCCTTTGTAAATACCATCCCAACCATCATCCAGATTGTTTGAAGTAAATAATTTTTCCCCCCATCGGTCAAAAATCATCATTTCAAATTCAACAATGTTTGTACCATAAGCATAAAAAATATCGTTATCATGATCTCCATTTGGAGTGAATGCATTAGGAATAAATAAAATTCCTTGAAAGAGAACAGTTACACTTTTATTATTTACACACCCATATTCGGTCCAAGTAGTTAAGGTATAAGTTGTAGTTAATCCCGATGAAGCTATTGGGGATAAGCATGAAGTACAATTTAACCCTTCTGAAGGTGTCCAATTATAAATCACACCATTCGTTTCAGGGTTAATTTCCACTGAAGTATTTGTTCCAGCAGAAATGGTTTCTTCTAAATTTATAAATGGAATTGGTAAGGTATCTACAAATACCGTCAAATCAATATTACAACCGTTTGCACCAACAACATTAACGGTAAACAACGTTGGACTATTAATAGTAGGTTGAATAACATTGCTAGATGGATTACTTACCATTTCACTAGGTTCCCACCAATTACTTACTCCACCAATTACCCATAGGTTGACCTTTTGCCCAACACAGACAGAGGTATCATCCACTATTTGAGCATTAACGTTCATCACATTTACCACAACATTGTCATACACAGTACCACAACCGTTTGTTGCCCCAACAGTATAGGTAGTTGTTACCGTAGGAAAAGCAAAAGTTACCGAATCACTAGGATTGCTCAAACTGGCTGAGGGCGACCACAGAAAATCCCTTTCTCCAACAACAAAAAGCTCGGTGGTATCTCCGTTACAAATAGCACCATCATCAGATGCCACTGCCGATGGTAAAATTGTATCAACAACAACAGTCATAAAAGTATCCCAAACACATAGGTTAATATCAGTAATGTTAACCGAATATGTTGTAGTATTGAATGGTGTTGCAACAGGATTAGAAATTAAGGAATTGTTTAGTGATGAGGCCGGAGTCCAGCTATAACCTATACCACCACTTGCATTTAATGGTGCGGATTGACCTCTACAAATAAAAACATCTTCTATAATATCGATGTTGGGTTGGAAAACTTCTACAAAAACAGCAACCGTGTCTATTCCACAAGAACTTTCAACAGCAACAGAGTAAAACATAGAGCTATCTGGCCAAATCATCGGGTTAGCAATAGAAGTGTCCGAAATGTTATAGTTGGTCAGCCAAGTAAAAGCATCGCCTTCAAAAACTTCGAGTTGAACACTATCGCCAACACAAATGGTATTGTTATCATTATAAACCACTTCGTAAATAGTAACTACAACGGTATCGAAAACTGATCCACAACTATTTATGGTTTCTATTTGGTAAGTGGTTGTTACAGTAGGAAAAGCAAACGTAACCGAATCACTAGGGTTACTCAAACTGGCAGATGGCGACCACAGAAAATCTCTTTCTCCAATAACAAAAAGTTCGGTGGTATCTCCATTACAAATGGTAACATCAGCCGAAACAACAGCTATTGGTAGGTTGGTATCTACCACAACCGTCATAAAAGTATCCCAAACACATTGGTTAATATCAGTAATGTTAACCGAATAAATGGTAGTGGTATCTGGTGTTGCAACAGGGTTTGCAATAGAATCTATGTTTAATGATGAAGAAGGAGTCCAGCTATAAGCTATACCACCACTCGCATTTAATGTTGTGGATTGTCCTCTACAAATAAAAACATCCTCCATAATATCGATGTTGGGTTGGAATACTTCTACAAAAACAGCAACGGTATCTATTCCACAAAAACTTTCGACAGCAACAACATAAAACATGGAGCTATCGGGCCAAACCATCGGGTTAGCAATAGAAGTGTCCGAAATGTTATAGTTGGTCAGCCAAGTATAGGTGTCGCCATTAAAAACTTCGAGTTGAACGCTATCTCCTAAACAAACGGTGTTGTTATCATTATAAAACACTTCGTGAATAGAAATCACAACGGTATCATACACCGAATTACAGGTATTGTATGAAGAAACCACATAAGCGGTTGTAATTGTGGGATAGGCTAAAGTTATAGAGTCATTAGGGCTAGAAAGACTTTCGACGGAACTCCAAGAATAAAACCCGTTGCCCATTGCATAAATCTGTGTGGTATCGCCCAAACAAATGGTGTCATCAGCAGAAGCAAAAACCTCAACCAATGCGGTATCTACAAAAATGGTCATAAACGTATCCCAAACACATTGGTTAATATCAGTTATGTTTACCGAATAAATGGTAGTGGTGTCCGGCGTTGCAACAGGATTAGCAATAGAATCTATGTTTAATGATGAAGCTGGAGTCCAGCTATAACTCATTCCGCCACTTGCATTAATTTGTGCCGATTGCCCTCTGCAAATAATTGTATCGGGTTGAATAGTAAAGTTAGGTTCAAAAACCTCAACAACTACCGAAAGTGTATCTGCCCCACAGACGGTTTCAACAGCAACTGAATATGTTGTTGAGGTGGACGGCCAAACCATCGGATTGGCAATAGAAGTGTCTGATATGGTAGGGTTTGAATCCCATATATAACTATCACTTCCACCAGCTTCTAATTGCAACGTATCGCCTAAACAAACTCCAGCAATAGTATCAATAATAAATTCTGGTAAAGGACGTATGTAAACAGTTACATAATCACTATCTACAATATTGCAAGAGGTAGAATCTAAAATAATTAACATGACGGAATATGTTCCTGCCGAATCAAAGACATGAAAAGGTTCAAAATCGGTAGAGGTTTCGCCATCGCCAAAATCCCATAAATAGCTTATGCCACCGATACTTAAATTTTGAAAATGAACAGTTTCTCCCACACAATAATAGGGCGTAACATAAACATCAGCAATGGCTGTTAAATTAGTTAAATCTAATTTAAAAACCCCCATGTTACAGTTGGGGCTATTGTCGGTATTCGACCAAGCTCCAGGTGTTGTTGGAAAATCGTTGGTAGCAGCCCCTCCACAAGAAGCACAAACTGCCTGATACACCATTCCTTTTTTATCAAATCGACTAGTTCCTCCATCCACATGGTCACGACTGTTGTTGCCACCAAAAAAGCTGGCATAAATTAGTGATCCTGCATTTTCTCCAAACATGGCTAAATAATAATCTTGTCCGTCAGTAATGGGCTGTTGGGCATTTGCAGTAACAGGTAATCCATTGGTTGAGCTAAACGGTGATAATCCAAAAAATGAATTTAGGTTTCCCCCCCAACCGGAAATTAAAATGTAATTACACTCATTTACTAAAAATGCTGAAGGAGCAATATCAACATTACCCGTTCCGGAACCAAATGTGGTAGAAAAAATGGTTGAATCTAAATTTGGTGTGAGTTTATGTAAAAACTGTCCACTGTTACTATCGGCATAAACACCAACAGGAGTTATCGGGTAATTTCCGTTGGTTTGTCCCAAAACATATACATTATTTGCAGTATCCAATTGAACAAAAAAGGTTTGATCTAAAGTATCAGTTCCAATATAGGTACAAGCCAAAATTGCTGAAGCATCAGGGGTGATTTTGGTAATGTACCCATCCATTATTCCTCCCAAAGTAGTTTTTAATGCTGTTGCAGAAACCGGTAAATCCCAACTTTTTGTCCCTCCTGTAAAAAGTATATTTCCTAATTCATCAAATTGCAAGGAATATGCAGCGTCATCCATAGTTCCACCAAAATAAGAACTCCATTCGAGTGTTGTTAAATCGGGAGATAATTTAAAAATACAGGCGTTTAAATTTAAATCGCCTAAAATAAATGAAGACTGAAAAACGCCTGCTGTTGTAGGGAAATCAGTAGATTGAGTAGTACTTACCACAAATACATTATCAGTTTCATCAACCACTATTTCCCCTCTAAAATCATCAGCATAATTAAATTTTAACGGATTACCTTTATTCAATCCGTCATCGCCAGTTCCTCCAACATATGTTGAACCCAATAAAGTATCTCCATTCATGCTAAGTTTTGCTACAAAAATATCAGAACCGCCATTTGAAGTAAAATCGTAGCTTAGAGTAGTTGGAAAATTAATAGATCTTGTGGTTCCGAAAATCAACAATTCGTCGTTGTGGTTTACAATTAAACTGTGTGGATAATCGTTACTAGCCCCACCGAGATAAGTAGAATAAATTAAGTTGGTGCCATAAGGAGTAAATTTTGTAATGCCAATATCAATGCTTCCACCATTAAAAGTAGTTTGAAAAGCTCCTAAAGTGGTGGGATATCCGATGCCATAAACAATACCTCCGCCATATAAATTTCCATCATCATCAAAAGTTGAAGTAAACCCAAAATTATCGGCTGTTGAGCCAGTGTAGGAAGCAAAAATTAATGCCGGGTCAATAATTAACGGTAATGCTTTGTTGTATCCTTTTGGAAAATCAAAACTCAAGATATTATCTACCAATTTAAAATTACATTTCACCTCTTTTTGTATTCCATTAATGAGTTGATAGGCATAAGGTTTTTCTTCAACCAATGTGTTTACAGACGTGGCAATAACGAGTTGACCATTTTTGTTGATTGAAATATTGTCCTGACCGTTGTACTTGATTTGAATTTGAGTTGCATCGGCATCAGGAGCAACAATAAAATCGTATTTCAAGCCATTGTTATCGCCAGAATACAGTTTTAAATCTATGCCCTGATATAAGTTTTGATAGGCAACATCTTGGTATTTTTTAACCTCCGAAGCCCATTTGCTTTTATCGTTACCAATAAAATAATTTTCATAATCGGAACAAAAATGTTGTGGGTTGGTTTGAGCTTTTAAAGCATTTACAAATTCTACCTCAAAAGCATGTAAATTTAAAATAGAATCGGAAGCCATAGGGTTTTTTATCCAACCATGATGAATGTCGCCCATTCGAACCATGTCTTTTTCGTTATAAAACTGGTAAGTAAGCTTGTTTTGTTCTAAATAAATCTGCCCGGCAGGAAGCTGTGCTTTAAAAAGTATGTTTTCTTTCCATTGCCCTTTGTTTTCTTTAAACTCAACATGGGAGTGCTGTGCAAAAGAATTTTGCAGTAAAAATAAAGTGAATATGTAAGCTAAAAATCTCAATCCATTGATATATAACCTACTAAAGTAAGAATTTTTTAGAAGTTAATTGAGATTTTTAGAATGTGTAACTCATTATCTTTTTTTGGTTAAAAAAATTACAGTTGGTAATTTGAAAAGCAGAACAAGAAAATAATGCTAAAAATAATAGTACATTTATAAACTTTGAATTGTGTAATAATAAGTAGTATTTTTTAACTAATTTTTTAAACCTTCTTATATGGATACAATACGTTTATTAATTGTCGATGATCATATTATTATTAGAAATGGACTTAAATTAATGTTGAATAAAAATCCTAAATATAAAATAGTAGCCGAAGTAAGTTCAGGGCAAGAGGCTATCGATTATGTTGATAATAATCCTAATGATATAGATGTTATTCTGATGGATATTGACATGCCAGGAGTTAATGGAATTGAAGCTACAAAAATCATTACAAGCAAACATGAAAATATCAGGATACTAGCTCTTTCTATGCATGATGAAGAAGTATATATTACAAGTATGATTGATGCCGGTGCTACCGGATATATTTTAAAACAAGCCGATATTCAAGAAATTACACAAGCAATTGAGAGTACTGCTTTGGGTAAGAAATTTTACAGCCACGAAGTATCTATCACCATAATTAATTCGCTGCACAAAAAAAGTAAAGACAAAGGCAATGAATTATCAGTTAGAGAAATGGAAATATTGAGTTTAATTGCTGCCGGATTAACCAATAAAGAAGTTGGTGAAAAATTATTTATTAGTGCCCGAACAGTTGAATCGCACCGGAGAAATATTTTGGACAAACTTGATTTTAAAAACACCGCCGAAATGATTCGGTATGCCATTGAGCATAATATAACAAACTAATTTTTAAACTTTTTTATCTCCAAGTCAATACTGTCTAAAGATATTCATTGTTTCTAGTTTTCTAACTTTGAAAAGGCAAGGGTCTCTTTTAATAATATATCATTATTAATTTTTTCATCCATTATAAAGTCAAGCACTTTATCTCGAATTTTATCAGATAAAATTTGGTTATCACGATAATTATTAAGTGTTTTTATCATGTTTTTTTGGCTGTATTTATTAAATTTTATTGCTCCATTAACATACATAGGAGAAGACACGACCATTAAAACAACTCCAATTGGAGGAGTAAAAAAAGTTAGAGCTGTAGTTATAGGTAAAAAAGACAGTTGTCCAACACCAGCAGTATAACGCTTATCAAAATATATATTTATGATAGCTATACTCGTATCATCAACTCCATAAAGTTGGATACATTCTTCATAATCAAGACGAGCTTGTTTTTTTTCTGAGCGATTTTTTTCTGCAGAAACACTATTAGTCATTATTAGAATAATAGGAATTAAAAGTAAATTTTTCATGGCACTTTATTTTAGGTGATTAACTTATATAAGCAAAGTTAGATGCGTTCAAAACCTTGCACAACAGTTGTTACCCCCAAAAATTACGTGGTATTCAAGTATTTTTTAATCAGTAGAAACACCTAAAATTTATTGATAAAGCCGTTGTTATACCGCAAACAAATAGCTTTTAGGAGAATAATTTGCATTTTAGTTGCGGCATAACTCATACTAACTATCTTTTCTCCCGAAAAGCTAATAAGTTTGAGTATATTTACGCTGCAAACAACAGTAAGGAAGGTGGGTCGATAATTTTCAACCCAATTGTTTGCCAAACACTTTTTGCTCTTTGGTTTCGGTAAAACCAAGATTTTTATAAAATTGATGGGCTTCTTTACGAATAGTGTTAGAACGTACTCTAATGTTATCACATTCTTTTAATCTCGACCAGTTGTAAATCGTTTCAATGAGTAGTTTTCCTATACCTTTATTTCGGTAATTTTTATCCACTACCAACCCACCAATCTCTACAAAATTTTCCGATTCTACTCTTAACGAATAAAATCCATGAACCCAACCGATAACTTTAGCATCATTAACGGCAACAAAAACACAGTTGTCGGTATTGTTTAGAATTTCAGCCAGTCGTTGTTGGGTTTTTTCACGAGTTGTTTCGTAACCCAATTGGCACGACAATTCGGTAATATATTCGACATCATTTATAGTTGCTATTCTTGTAGATGTAGTCATGATGTGATTATTTTATTTGAATTCTATTAAAGAGAAACTAATATCCCCTTAATCTGAGCTGAAACATTGTCTATTTCTTTTTTCCTTTATTTAATAGTTTGGTCTTTTTTCCTTCAGGTAAATAGTTGTCTTTTGAAACTACTTTTTCACCAGTCTTTATTTCTAACGCTTTTCTTGCGTCACCTGCAATTCGTCCACCTTGTTTAGCCACAACTTTGTTTTGAATAAAACCTTTTGGATTTTTTGTCTTAACAATTGCAGTAGTTGAAGCCTCCCCAAGCATTGAAAAAATTAATTCAAGGTCGGTCATATGGTCTCTCAGGTTTTGGCTTTTCAGTCCTTTTTCTTTTTTATATTCGGAAGGTGTTAATCCAAAAGTAGCTTTTGAAATTTCTGCGGTTAAAATTGCATATTCTTTTTGCTTTTTTACTCCTCTGTTTTTCCATTCCTCGGTCAGCTCTTCGCGTATTGCAATGCTACGCATACGTTTTTCAATCCAGTCGTCTGGGTAGCCTTTGAGTTTGTATAATTCTCTTGTCCGTTGCGTTGCTAACTCAGGGTTTTCAATTTCATCTAACCTGTCTGAACCCACTTGTGCTAACCAAAGTTTAAATGGTTCTGCTTTTGGTGATGGAATGGATTGGATTATACGCAGAAGTCCTTTTGCATTGGCACAACTCATTTGTTGCTTACCTCCAGCTGTTTCTACCCAAAGGGTGGGTACAAATTGTACCCACCCTTTGGCAAGTTCTTCATCCCGCTGACGCATACGTTTGATATATTGCTTTGGATCTTTACTATCGGTTAAAACCAATATAACATCTTCCACTACAAAATACCATTTTTCGTCAGCTTCATTCCAAACCGTTCTTATTTGTTTACTCTCGAATAATTTAATGCTACTCATAAGGCAAATTATTTTCTCTTATTTATTACAAATAGCAATGCCGAAGAAATAACACACATTACTATAGCACTAATGATAAGTGAATTTTCTTTTTGTAAAATTCCAATAAAGAGGTCACCAATAAACATGACTAAAAAGAAAATATATGCAATGGTGAGCATAGGAATTGATTTTTTAAATGTTGCAAAAGCAAAAATAAAACCAAGAGCAAATTGTCGGGCAGCCCACATATAAACTACGTAGTCAACGCCTTTTGCGTTAAGGTCAACTGTTTCTAAAACCGATTGCGGCGAAAAACATAATGATACACTTACCATAAGTTCCATTAATGCAAAAAGCCCTGATACGATAAGTATCCATTTTGGTAATGATTTTTGTGTTTCTGTCATAATTTAGGTTTTTTATTTGACCTAAGCAGCCTACCCACTTTACTCATACAAAGCTTAGGACGTACTTTTACAGCTTAGGACTTACAAGGGTTCTTTCTGTCGGTTTTACTTAAATCGTATTTGTAAGTTTAGTTTAAAAAATAATTGTCCATCTTCTTCATAAATTTCTCCGAATCCGTGTCGCGAACTACTTGCTGTATCAAGTTTTGTGTTAGATAACAAGTAGTTTTCAAATTCGTTTTTGTTGTAAATATGATAACACAAAATCTCTCCGTCTGCTTTTACGATTAAGTAACCGCCTGTTGCATCATATTCTCCTGTCCAAACTTTTGATGGCATCATTCCTAACGCAATATCAGTTAGGAAACGTTTGATTTTGTAACTGTAAAAAAGATGCTTATTAGTGGTGTCAAATTTTAATGGATTTTTTTCTTCTGTTATTCTTATTAAATCTTCCACGCTTGAGTAATTCGATGAGGCAAATTGTAATAAAACAGATGCTAAAATTTGAGGAAGTAAACTATCTATTAAAATCAGATTGTTGCTAAATATCTGTTTTTGTGTATTTAAGAATAATAGTTTTCCATTTCTTTCATAGATTGCTTTAATTCTACCTTTTATATCTCTTGATAATTTTTGTCCTCGTTTTATATATAAAGAATTTACGTATTCTATATCTTGTTTAGAAAAAGAACCGTTTTCAATTTTAAAAATAAAATTCGTTGTTTCTCCTGCATTCAAAAGGGTAGAAGGGTTTCCCAATTGCGATTTTATACTAAAGCCTAATGAAGGTTGTAATCCTGTTCTTTGGTCATGGACAACAATTGTAATATCGGTTTTTGCAGAAGAACTTGCTTTAAGTGAAAGACAATTTATGCTTTGCATAAATTCTTCAATTTCAGGAACTGAAAACGTTCCCGATTTACTTTTTATTTCGGTTAATAAAAATTTTGCTCTTTTTTGAAATTCAGAAATTGGAATACGAAATACTTCTTCGTTTCCCGAAACAACAACTATATCATCTTCGATAGAATACTCGAATTTACCATTCACTTCGGTACGAAGTATCTTTAAAATCGGATAAACAAGATTTTGAATTTTCTTGATTTCATTATTTCCAGGATGTAATTCTTTATCACCTAAAAGTTTAAACAATGCGTAAATTTCACTCCATTCTCCTTTATTACCTGTTATCATTTGTTCTTAATGCCGATTAGTTTTAAAATTTCTTTTGCAGTTGCTTGTATTGCTGGTACGGCAACAGAGTTGCCGAACTGTTTATATGCGGAAGCATCAGCAACCGGAATTAGATAACTGTCCGGAAAACCTTGCAATCTTGCCCATTCTTTCGGTGTCATTTTTCTAATTCCCTCACGGTTTACAGTTCCTTTTATGTGAGTTGTTGGTGTGAAATCGGTAATTCTGTGGTCTAAAACCAAATTCCTTTCTCTCCCCATTCCTCCGACAACAATAGCGTTGCTAATTCCGTCATCAGGAATTATGGCGTAACCAAAGCCATTTCCTTTACTTTCGTGCCTTGCTTTATGGTTTTGTAAAGTCTGCACGTATTGAGTTGAAAGAAAATATTTTGTTGCAGGAACTTCTTTTTCTTTGATGTCTGCAAAAGTTACTTTTTTGTCTAATGGTTTCGGATAATTAAATTCATTAATTCCGGTATCTTTATGGAAACCGACAATGTAAATTCTTTCTCTATTTTGCGGAACACCAAAATCTTTGGCGTTAATAATTTGTGGTTCGGGAACGAAATAACCTAAATCATTTCTCAAAACATTTAGGATTGTCGCTAAAGTTTTCCCTCCGTTATGGTTTCGTAAACCTTTTACGTTTTCTAAAAATATTGCATTAGGTTGTTTACGTTTGATGATTTCCGCAACGTCAAAAAACAATGTCCCTCTTGTGTCTTCAAATCCTCCTCGTTTTCCTGCAATCGAAAATGCTTGACAAGGAAAACCGGCACACAAAACGTCAAAACCGTCCGGGATATATGACTTCGTTTCTTCTTTGGTAATATCTCCAAATGGTGTTTCTCCAAAATTTGCTCTGTAAGTCCGCTTTGCTTCTTTATCCCATTCGCTTGTAAAAACACACTTTCCACCTAAATTTTGTAATGCCAATCGGAAGCCTCCAATTCCGGCAAACAAATCTATAAATTTAAACTTTGGTTTTTCTGTCGGTGGAAAAGGGACTTGAAAAGTGTCGAAAATTCCGTATTGTAGGGCTTCTTCAGCAACTTTTAATGTGATTTCTTCTTCAGGGTATTTGTACTCCAAAATTTCTTTTGTGTACTTGATTGCATCTTTTTTGTAAAATTGCGAAACTCCATTTTTACTGTTATGGAGATAATGAGTTAAAACCGCATCTTTATTGCAGTCAGGCTCTACAATTCTAATTGTGAATTGCTTATCTCCAACTTTTTCAAGCGATATTTTCTCTTTTAAATCCATTTTTAAATCGTTAATTATCGTTTCTATTTTTAAGGTGCAAGATAGTAAAATTTTTTCGATGTCTTTTCCCCAAAATCTTAAAATAGTCCAACCCTGTTTTGTCAATTCTTCGTTTACTTCTTTGTCCCTTTGAATGTTTCGCTCAATTTTTTTGTTCCAAAATTCTTGGTTGGTTTTGTGGTCATTTTTCCGTTCAAACCAATCTTTTCCGTGCCAAAACTCTCCATCCACAAAAATGGCAAGTTTTATTTTTTTGAAAGTCAAATCGGGTTTTCCAAATACGCTTTTATTATTTTTTCGGTAGCGATGACCTCGTGCAAAAAGAATTTTAGCCAACAAAAGTTCAGGTTTTGTGCCTGTTGATTTGTTCGCTTGCATATTTTTTCTTCTTTGCTCCTTGGTCAATTTGTCCACATTGCAAAGTTAGTCAAAATGTATAAGTTGGATTGTGTCTTTTAGCCGAAAGTTGATGTTAGTATGGTCATTCATACGCTTGCACATAACTTGTTTAAGATATGATAAGACCATACATATCATATCTACCAAAATTTGGCTGAATATGTATAAAATCATGATACAATATTTATTTCGAATATACTCAACAAACTACCCCAACCATTTCAACACGTTATTGTGCCAAATGTTGGCAGCATCATTTTTGGTTAAAACTTCATACACCCACTTATAAGATAGCCAAGCAACAAGCAAACAACTATTTTTCATTTTTTTTGTTTAATTTCTTCTGTTCACTTTCAATTTTCTTGATACTTTCTTCTGTTGGCAAATCTTCAGGCATTGTACCTCCTAATTCTTTGATGGTTTGTCGTACTTTTTTACCCACCTCATAATGGGTTTGATTGGCTTTTTGTTTTCCTTTTATGTTCTCTCTTTTTAGTTTTTCCTCCGTTTGTGTAGCACGAAATAGGTTAGCCGCTAATTCTGTACTTCCCATGTGGTCAAGGATATTTTGGTTTTTCTTCAATCCTTTTTTTGCTTGAATTTCTTTTGCTCCTAAGCCATTGTACAAACCCATATAACCGTGATTTTGAAAAATGGCATATTCCCATGGTTGAATTACACCAGCATTTTTGGCAGCATCAGCTAAATGCTTGTTGTGTTCTGCCATTTCCTTTCTAAGAAACAGGCGTTTTTCTTCTTCTGTTTGGAGCTTCCCGAAATTTTCTTCTAATATTTCTTGCTTCCTTGTTTGGACAGCAAAATAAGTTTGCCCCAACGCAACTACTTCTTTTGAAGGGTCAGCATTTTGAACAATTAAATAACAAGCATATCTTGAAAGGTGAATATCTCCAATATCCCGTTTAGCTCCTTTAGGTAAATCTATCAATTTCTCCATTCGGGGAAAATGATTGGAAGGCTCTTGTCCAGAGTTCTTGCAAGCTAGTTTAGCTTTATCAATTACGTTAAGAAATTTATCCCATTTAATATATTCCAACACCTCGTACAATTCTCTTGCACTCCAATATTCTTGCCCTATTTCATTGGTGCGTTTTATTTGTTCAAATTTTGTATGGGTTGCCATATTACTTATTTTTAATTCTTTTATAATTTATACCGCTTGGGCAAACAATATAGTCCAATATCGGCTACGCCTCATTGGGCTATTTGTTTGATACCATCGGCATTTACGTATGATTTTAAAATATTGGCATATTTTAAAATCACATTGGTATTACTTTTTCCTCTGCCAACAGCAAGGCTTTCAAAGCCACATCTTTGTCCGCTACCTTTTGCACCAACTTGTCAGATAGCCAAAAACAAATAAGTAATCAAAACTACCCCAACCATTTCAACACGTTATCGTGCCAAATGTTGGCAGCATCGTTTTCGGTTAAAATATTGAGTTTTACAGCATCGTCGATTACTTTTCCCGGATAAGAATTCGGAACAGATTCCATTTCGCCCAATGGGTAAGGGTCGTCTAATCCGGCAATAATTTGTGGTACGCCTACTCGGTGTTTTAACAATTGCAAGGTATAAGGGTCGTGTACCAACGTATCAAAAAACAAGTTGGGGTGTCCTAAAGTAGTTTTAGGGCTTTCTGCTCCTTTAAACAAATCGGGTCTGCCTTCAAAACCTTGTACTCGTCTGCCATAATTGGCTTGCCCCAGCATACAGCCGTGTGCAAAACAAGTGCGAATGTTAGGGAATAAATTTGGAATGTTTTTTAAGGTAAATAAATGTAAGGTGTCGGCACTTTGTGCCATCATCCATACCAAATGAAAACGCCAAAAATTGTCTTTCAGTGCCACCATTTTTTCGGCATCGTAAGGATGAATTTCAATGGCTAATTTATAGTTGTTTGCCAATTCGTAAATCGGAAAACAGCTTTCGTCGGCAACCGAAATCCACTCGTTTTTGGCATTTAAAAAGTGAGTGGGTAAACACAACAATTTTAAGTGGAGTTTATTTACACAACGCTCTATTTCTTTTAAAGCTTCATCCATGTACAAGGGCTGAACCACAAAGCCGTTGGTAAATTTTTCGGGATATTGGTGTTGTATTTCAGCATTAAAATCGTTTTGCCAACGAATGGCATCAATGGCATCTTGTTTTTCCCAGCCGTTGCAATACACTTGCGATAAATTAAGCATTACACCGTGGTCAATGTTGTTTTTCTCCATCCATTCCAGCTTTTCTTTTAAAAAAAAACTTGAGTCGGTAATGGGTCTGCTCCAATCGCCCTGACGCATAAATTTTTTATCCTCATCAATCCAAAACAATTTTTTATCCTTCATAAATTGAGGGATTTGGTTGGGTTCGGGGAGGATGTGCCCGTGACCGTTGATTCTGTGAGTGGTGAGTGGAGAGTGATGGGTGATGGGTGATGAGGAGTGGGTGGTGTGAGAATTCATTTATCCAAATATTTTATAAAACCGATTATTAATTTGCGAACGGTAATGATTTGAGTAAAAATCTGTTCGGCTTTTTTTTCTTGAATGAAGCCTAAATCAAGAGCTAAATAAATTTGCGTTTCAATTTCATATAAAGAACCCTTTGCGATATAAAAAAACTGACGGGTTTCTTTACTAGAATTTCTTCCCATTCCTTCGGCAATATTAGAAGGAACTGAAATTACTGCTCGCTTAATTTGAGAGGTTAACCCAAATTTTTCATCCTCAGGAAATTCATTGGTTAGCACATAAATTAAGGAAACAAGTTTCCTTGCTTCTTTCCATACGTCTAAATTTTTATAATTTTTTTCGTCACTCATTTTACAATAATTAATTCTCATCACTCTCCACCCATCACCCACTCCTCATCACCCATCACTCATAACCCAATCACATATTAGTAAATTTAGGGTCTGATTCCATTACGTGTCCGCAATTTTTGCAGGTTCGTAAATCAACAGAATTGTAAAATCGGGTAAATGTTGGCAGAAAACCTTTTTCTATATCGTCTAAGGTAAAGCGTTCTTCGTACAATTTGTTGTTGCATTTTTCGCAAAACCACATCAAGCCATCTTTTAAGTTGGTTCCTTTTCGTTTGCGTTCAATTACCAAACCAATTGAACCTTCGGAACGAACCGGTGAATGAGGAACATTGGCAGGAAGCAGAAACATATCACCTTCATGGATAGGTATTTTAACGGCTTTTCCGTTTTCCTGAATGGTTACTTCAATATTTCCTTTTAATTGATAAAACAATTCTTCGGTTTCGTTAAAATGATAGTCTTTTCGTGCATTGGGGCCACCAACTATCATTACAATGTAATCGCCCGATTCGTCGTATAAGTTTTTGTTTGCAACGGGTGGTTTTAGTTTGTCTTTGTTGTCTTCAATCCACTTGTTGAGGTTAAAAGGTTTTCTTATTTCCATGTGTTTATGTTTTAAAGCATACTAAAGTAAATGTTTATTTTCAACTATTAAAGTTGTAAACGTGTTTTTATGTTTAATTCTAAAATTTCGCCCATATTTTCACAATCCTTAAAATTAGTGTTTTTATAGAATTTACCAAGCTCTGTTTTTAAATTATTAACGTATTCAGGGTAAGAAATGGTATCATTTTTAAGAATGTTAATCAAGGTGTCAATTTCATTTTTTTCATTCAAATACCTTTTTCTTAACAACGATTGTTCTTCTTTAACATATTGTTCAGCCGTTTCTGACGAAACTGAATTTTGGGCTAATTGAACGAAAAAAATATTGTCTTTATAAAATTGTGGTAAATATATTTTATGCCTGCCTTCAAAACATTGCTGGTCAAAATCGATAGCTCTAATACGGTATTGAATTTGATCAAAATCTTGAGTTACCACTACAACAAAATTATAAGCTCGCATATCGCCAAGTAATCGTACAAAACAACGTTCGTTAAACTTTACAAATTCCTTAGCCAAACGCACCAAATTAACTTCTTTTTTTTCGTCCCGTAATTGATTCGGGACAAATTCTTTAATAAACTGGTCGCCGGGAACACCAATAATATGCTCTTCAACAATGGTGTTTTTATAGCAGATGTAATGTATTTTATTGGGCGAAAAGTAATGCTCCAATTCCAATCCATAAACCCGCGAAGCATCGGCTCTTTTAATGTAATAATAATCGTAATTATCGTTTAATTGGTTTAATATTTTTATTCGGAAAGGTTTTGAATTTCCATACGAACAATAATCTATGCTGTTCACAATCAAGTGGTCAATTTTACTACCATCCGACATCAATAATCGATACATTTCAACCAAACCGGCATATAAAAAATCGAGGTCGTTTGGCGAATATATAGCAGCTTTCCACAACGAATTATCTCCTTTTTTATCCTGCAAAGGAACTAAATTGGTAAATCGCAATAAATCCTCATATTGCAAAGGGATTTCAAGACACCGAGAGCAGTTGATTAAATATTCATTCAATTCATTACTAATACTAAAAAAAGGCTTTTTATATTCTATTTCGTTGAACCCCATAATTGGATAAAAGTAATGATAAACTATGTGTTGTGAAAATTAGAAATAAATTAGAAGAAGCTTAATGATTTAGGCTTATTTTTGCTTAAAAATTAGCAACATGAATTTAGATTTAACAGGTAAAAATGCTATAGTGTGCGGAAGTACACAAGGTATTGGTAAAGCCATTGCTTTAGAATTAGCCAACTTAGGGGCAAATATTATTTTAATTGCTCGAAATCAAGAAAAGCTAATTGCTGTAAAAAAAGAATTGGATGTTTCAAAAAATCAAAACCATCATTTTTTGGTGGTCGATTTTGCAATACCTGCACAACTAAAAATTGTTCTTGATGATTATATTGAAATCAACGAAATAGATATCAATATTTTAGTGAATAATACAGGTGGTCCTGCCAGTGGATTAATTGAAGATGCTAAACCAGAAGAATTTATTCATGCTTTTTCAAATCATTTATTGTGTAATCACATATTGGTTCAAGCAGTAAAAGAGGGCATGAAAAAATCTGGTTACGGACGAATTGTAAATATTATTTCCACCTCAGTAAAACAACCGTTAAATGGATTAGGTGTTTCAAACACCATAAGAGGTGCTGTAGCCAACTGGAGCAAAACTTTAGCCAACGAATTGGGTGAGTTTGGTATTACTGTAAATAATGTATTGCCTGGTGCTACTGATACCGGACGTTTACAATCTATTATGGAGACCAACGCTACTAAAAATGGTAAATCGGTAGGTGAGATTAAAAAACACATGGCAAACGAAGTGCCTTTAAAACGTATTGCCCAACCCGAAGAAATTGCCAATGCTGTAGCATTTTTGGTTTCTCCGGCGGCAAGTTACATCAGCGGCATTAATCTACCAGTTGATGGTGGTAGAACAAAGAGTCTTTAGTTTTAATAATTAAACCTAACAGGTTTTGTTATTCTTTAACAATAAATTTTATTGGTATTGAATAATAAATAGCAACTTCTTTTCCATGATTTACTGCTGGAATTAATTCTGGCAAAGTACTAACAGCTTTAATAGCTTCGGCTTCTAACAATGGGTGAATTCTGCCACTATTTAACACTTTTACATTTTTTACTTGCCCTTTTTTATTTACTTCAAAGTAAACATGAGCTGTGTATTCTGCACTTCCCATGTTTTTGATAAGTTCAGGTATTTTTAAGGTTTTTCTAAAATGTTTGTACATTTCTTCCTCAGTACACGATTTTCTAGCATTTTCATCTGCATTTTCACAATTTTTATAAAAAGGCATTTTTCCTGCTGCTGGTAAAGGTGCTTCTTCTGGCTCAACTACCTCAGGTTTTGTCCATTTGTTTGGGTCAAAAACAGGGTTTGGGTCAACAATTGGATTTGGGTCAATTGTTGGATTAATGGGGTCTGTTTTTACAATATTAAATTGTGTAGGATTTACTTTTAAAACAGGCATTTTTACTTCAGGTTTTTTTGGAACAGTTGAATAAGTTATCGGAGGCAACTCAAAATCACCTTCAACCACTATTATTGGTTGTGGTAAATCTGCAACATAAACTGGCGTAGTCCATTCAAACGCAATAAAGGTTAATGAAGTTGATACAATAAGCCCGATTTGAAAAAAAATTCCTCGAAGTTTTTCCAATCCATTTTTTGGTTTTTCTGTTGAGTTCATGGTTTTAAGTTTAGGAGTTAGTTACTATAAAACTTACTTTTGTGTAGTTTTAGTATGTACGATGATGATTTTTAAACTATTCCATAAAAAAAATAAACCCTTTTTCTCTTTTGTAATCATTAGTTTGATGTTTTTTACTTCGTGTAAATCGTTACCTCAAAATACAACCACAACGGTTAAACGCTACGTTGTTGGGCAAGGTGGTGGTTTTACTGGAGCTTATACCGAATATTCGTTTAGCGATGATGGAAAGGTTTATAAACGAGATTTTAATTACGAACGAGATGTTTTCGTAAAACAATTATCGGAAACAGATTTGAAGTATTTTTCAAATCAAATTATTGAATTAGGTTTAGCAACATTTGAGCTAAATGCTCCCGGAAATATGTCGAAATATTTTGAAATCAGAGACGGGGAAAACTCTCAAAATAAAATTGTTTGGGGTGCTAACAATTATAATCCACCTCAAAAAATAGTAGATTTTCATCAAGAGTTGTATAAAAAACTTTCGGCTTTAGAATAAATTACTGTTTTATTAATTTTTCTACCGTTTGTTGCTCATTGGTTGTCACTTTCAGTAAATAAATTCCGTTAGGTTGGCTAGATAAATCAATGCTAACACTACTCAAGTTTTTGGTTAAACTATAAACTACTTCACCAACAATATTTAGTACTTCAATAGTAACCGACTCATTTTTGGTGTTCTTTAATTGAAGTGTTACAAATCCGTCGGTTGGATTAGGATAGATTGCAAAAGCTGGTTTTGGGTTGTTTTCTGCAACTCCAACAGGAAATTCAGAGAAAATCAAATTATCCACAAAAGCATTATCACCTTGACTTAAAAAAGGAAAACCTGAAGTTGGATCGGCAGCTTTACTGAATCCCATACGGGTTTCGAAAACCACTTCAAATTCAGTTCCGGCATAAGCACTTAAACTTAATTGTTTTAATACAAAAGGGTCTCCACTTTCGGTGGTTGGTCTGTAATTAGGGCTCACCTGTGTTCCATTTGCCACTACTCTTAAACTACTTGCTTCAGGAACCAATTGTCCAAATTGTAAATTGTACACTTTCGACATAGTTTGTTTTAAATCAAATTGCATATTTGCTGACGTCCAAGCAGTTGCGTCCACACAAAATTTAGCTTCGGCGGCAAATTCAATGTTATGAAGCCAAAATCCAACAGTATCTAAATTTGGTGTAATACCTGAATTAATAGGGTCTCCACCCGTAAATTGTAACGATTTTGTTCCTGTAGCAGCAAATACATTCGACACTAAAACATCAGATTCTACATTATTTTTTAAAATCATGGTATCTAAAACCGCAGTAACATTTTCGAAAGTTACCGCTTGATTTTGGATAACTGGATAAGGATTTTTTATCAAATGATTATTTATGGAATCATTGGAAGTGTATATGTCTGCACCATAAGCAGTTCTAACATTTAAGGTATGTGTTCCATTTGATGAAATATTTACTGAGTTAGCAAAAGTATAATTTACAAAATCGTTGGCATAAATGGTTTGTGGTAACACCAATGGTTCTGAAATACTAGGCTGTCCATCAAGTTCGTACACTAAATCGATGTTGGTGCCTGCAGATAGCGAATCGCAACCTAAAAACTGAAATTTAATTATTACAGGCTCATTAGCTCCTAAATGACAATCAGAATTTGGAGAAACAATTTCGGTCAACGCCAAATCAACATTTTGTTGAATTTTGTTTTCAACTGCATAACCAATAATACTATCGTTTAAAGGTTGAGCATCGGCACTAAATTTTACCCAAGCACTAACAGTATGGTTGCCAATGGTAGATAAATCGGTAGAAGTGGTAAAAGTATAGGTTAACGAATCGTCAGCATTAAAACTATTTGCTAAAACAATGGTTTCGTTTATTATTGTTCCACCATCTACTTGGTAAGAAACAGGAATATTTGTTCCAATGGGTAAATCAACCACACAACCATTATTTCTAATCACAATTTCAACATTTTCAGCGTTGGTTAATGCACAAGCCGTAAAAGGAGATTCTATACTTAACAAGGTTAAATCGTTATCTTCAATGGCAAAACCTACTCCAACGGCAGCCCAAGCTTTTGAAGTTTCCAATACTTCATTGGAACAGGCTCCGTATAAATCTTCGGCAGCCTGTATGGAACCCAAACGGGCATCCCAATAAGTGGAACTTTGTGTTAAATATACCGATAAATTACGGTAAGCAATGGCAGCAGCTTTATCTATGCCAATACCTGCTAAACTGTAGGTATAGCCGTTATCGTTCGTGCCTGTTCCTCCAACAGAAAGCAGGTAAAACCAATGATTTTGAACTCCACTGTTGGTATGAACTCCGCCATTATCGGCGGCAGTAAATTCCCAAAAATTTCCTAAATACGTATCCGGGTCATTTTTTGAGTTGGGGTCTTCCATCGAACGGAAGCCATCACCATTTACATCAAAATCTTCACCAATAAACCAATCGGCGTTGGTTGGGTCGCCATAAAATTCAATGGCTGTACCAAAAACATCGCTAAACGACTCGTTTAACGCTCCCGACTCATTTTGATAAACTAAATTGGCAGTATATTCTGTTACTCCATGCGTAATTTCGTGCCCACAAACATCTAACGAAGTTAAGGCTGTGTAGGTTGTTCCATCGCCATCGCCATAAGTCATTCGCAATCCATCCCAAAAAGCATTGGCATAATCTATATCATAATGAACGTAACTCAATAATTTTGTGCCAGCATTATCGTAACTGTTTCTGCTGTGTTGGGTAAAATAATAATCATACGTCATTTCCGACGACCAATGTGCATCGGTAGCAGCTTCATCTTGCTGGGCATTTACATTGTTCCACAGGTTATCGGTATCAGTAAAATCAATAGCAGCTCCATAATTGGTACCCTGTTGCATGTTGTAAGTTTCTAAACCTCCACCTCTCGAAACTTCTCGTAAACGATACTGACCAACAGCAACCGAATCTGTTTTTATTGATTTTGTTCCTGCATATTTGGTTATCGCAGTTCCATCTACTTCGGTAGTATGAATTTTATTAATGCTGTGTAAAATTTCGCCAGTTGTTGCACTTACAAAAACATCTTTTTTGACAAGTGGCTGCTGAGCAAAAACCTCAACTTTATAAGCCAATTGATATTGGCTGCCCACTTGTGTAAAATACTTGTCGAACCATACCAATTTAGCTGTTGGAAAGTAGGTCGTATTTGCATCATTTTTAATACGTTTTAATTCCTGTTCGTTTCCGTTTACTTGCCACATGTATTGTTTAGCACCGATAAAAGCAATGGCTTTTTGTATGGCTTGGTTAGGGGATATAGCTGAACCGATAGTTGCTTCAATTCCTTTTGTTAATTTTCCGTTGGAAGAAGTAAGCGAATTGCTTTTTTCGTGAACTAAATATTGCGACCCAAAAACTTCAACGCCATTAAAATACTGTTGAAATCGGTAATGGGTAAAGCCTTGCGAATCGTTTTCTTTTTTGGATAAACGTAATTCAGCATTAGCGGACAAACCTAAATCGGTTTTGTAACGATTAACCAACAATTCAGCTGTTAACGGATTGTTGGTTTTATAAGAAATAAAATTTTCGGTAGAGTTGGCTTTAACAAAGATTTTTAATGATTGTTCTTGAGCCAAAATTGATGTTCCACTAAAAAATAGGATTACAGCTAACGATTTTATGTTTTTCATTTTTTCGAAAAATTGATTTTTAAACCTTAAAAGTAAAAAAATTATAGCCCGAAAGAAACTTTTTTTAAAAACAACGAAAAAATTAGGTTTTGGTTAAATAAAAGGCAAGAAGACCGAAAAAACCTTTGTGGTTCTTTGCGTAAAACTCAGCGTCCTCTGCGGTTAAAAAAGAAGTCCGACAAAAATAAATAGGCAACTACACCACCTCCAAAAGTGTTCTAAACGAAACAAATTTTCCTTCGTATCTGGCCAAATGGTCTTTTTGCAAAGCTGGAGCGTGTTTTTCCTGATATTCTTCTAAATCGTTCATGCTGGCACAAGTGTATTGGATGGCATAGGTGTGTCCGGTTTCGTCTTCCTGAGTGCTTAACACTTTACAAATTTTGTGTTCTAAAAAAAAACCGGTCGCCATTACTTGCGGAATATGAACGGTTTTCATCCATGCAATCCAGTCTTGGTGTACATCGTTTTCTATGTTTACAGTTACGTTATAAATAATCATCAGAAAAGAAGTAAAAATTTATTTGGCAAAGTTAGGTAAAATGTAGCGTTCTGCTTACTCGTTCATCAAAACCGATTGTATATTCTTTTTTTTACCCTTTGCAAGGTATTATTATCTATGTCAGATACGATTTTCCGAAAACAAACCATTACCATTATTTTTTCTCTATCTATCATAACTGTTGTTTTTGTTTTAATAAATGTATAATTTTTGATTTTAAAGGTTCTCTTTTTAAAGGTTTACTAATTTGTACTCCTAAATTAAACATTAAAACCCTTTTGAGTTAAAGATTGTTTAGAAATAAATAAATGATATTTATTAATTCCAAAACTTAAAAATCAACTTTCAATTTTTCTACTAATTTGTTTCTTGTTTCGTCAAAATATGTTCCAAAAGCATTTACTAAAATGCCTTTTAGATGGTGTTTAGTTGATGAAATGGCATAAATTATCGTCTCATCAGATTGGTCAGAACCACCATCAAATCGATATACTTCGTCAATGGTAAATTCGGATGGATTAAATTGTTTTGATGCACCCTCACAAATTAAACATTCTCCATCACTTAAC
>CAYJMI010000036.1:0-1513 GCA_964371285.1 uncultured Vicingus sp.
ATAAAACACCATCGGTGCCAACCTTCATGGCACATAGGTTTTGTGTTATACTAAACTGTTTGAATTGAAATTTGGCACTCATTACTCATTACTCATTACTTATTATTTAGTTATTCACCCTCTCCTGCGTAGATATTCCTCTCCTGCGTAGGCAGGAGTCTAGGCACAACACATACCTATTTAATAATTAACTACTAGATTATCAATACTTTTTTATTTTAGATTAATGTATTGATGATACTTCGTGTCCAGCCTACGCAGGAACTGGTTCCCTGCCTTCGCAGGGACGAAGATAGCGAAAAGACAGCGAAAGAAATCCATAGCACGTTAGTTCAGTATAGATTTTACTCCAAATAAATATCAATTAAGCCTTCAGGAGCATCAATTTCTATGGTTTTTTCGGCTCTATTTACTGTTTTTATAATCTGGTCGGTTATCGGAATTAAGATTTCCTTTTCCTGAGCGTTTTTAATTTCTAACACCGCTTGTTGGGGTAATTCTAACACATTAAATATTTCGCCAATTTCTCCTTTGGTGGCATCAATAACTTTAAAACCAACTACTTCGTGGTAATAAAATTTATTGCCTGTTAGTTTAGGGAGTTTGGCGAGAGGTAGATAAAGTTCTTTCCCAACCAATAATTGGGCTTGAGCAACATCGTTAACATCGTCAATTTTGAGTTTTATGGTGCCATTGTTTAGCACTTGGGCAGAGGATATAAAAAAAGGAATCAGCGAAGTATCGTTTATATTTAAACGAATCAACACTGATTCCAATTTCTTGTATTTTTCAGGATTATCAACATCAAGTTTGGCGATGAGTTCTCCTTGTTTAGCATGAACTTTAGAAGTGTAACCTAAATAAAAGCACTCTTCAATGTTCATAATTTATTCTTCAGTTTTTGCTTCTTCTTCAGCAGGAGCTTCAGTTTCTGGAGTTGCTTCAGCAACTACTTCTGGAGCAGCTTCTTCAACAACAGCAACTTCTTCTACTGGAGTGTTTTTAGCTAAAATTTCGGCAGCTTTTTTAGCATTTGCTTCTTGTTCAGCAGCAAATCTTGCTTTTTCAGCAGCTACAGCAGCTTTACTTAAACCTTCTTTTTTACCAACAATCTTACCTTCTTTTTCACTCAACCAAGCAGCAAATTTTTTGTCGGCTTGTTCTTGTGTTAAAGCACCTTTTACCACTCCTTTGTCTAAGTGGTTTTTGTAAATTACTCCTTTGTATGATAAAAGAGCTTTGCAAGTATCAGATGGTTGAGCACCTGTTTTTACCCAATGTAAACTTCTTTCAAAGTTTATGTCAATGGTTGCGGGGTTGTTGTTTGGATTGTACGTGCCTAATTTCTCAATAAATTTCCCATCTCGTGGGGCACGACTATCAGCTACAACAACATGGAAAAAAGCATGACCTTTTTTACCAAATCTTTGTAATCTAATTCTAGTAGGCATTTTTTAATATTTAATTGTTAATAATTTTTTTAAGGCTGCAAATGTAAGCTTTTGTTTATAAT
>CAYJMI010000036.1:1523-29559 GCA_964371285.1 uncultured Vicingus sp.
AAAGATTTGTGCAGATATTATTCTGCATGAGGTTTTTAGATAAATTCTACATAAACCCTAACTCAAATTTAGCTTCTTCGCTCATCATGTCTTTAGTCCATGGTGGTTCCCATGCTAAGGTAACTTTGGCAGTTTTAACACTCCATAGGCCTTCTGTTTTTTGTCGAACTTCTTCAGGTAAACTTTCTGCAACAGGGCAAGATGGAGAGGTTAATGTCATCACAATTTCGGCATTAAAATCGTCGTCGATGTTAATTTCATAGATTAATCCCATTTCGTAAACATCAACAGGTATTTCGGGGTCGTAAACCGTTTTAAGCACATCAATGATTTGCATCTCCACATCTTGTTTAGATGGATTTTCAAGGTTTTTTTTTGGTTCTTCCATAGTTCACTTATTATTGTTTTGCCTGAAAAGCAATTGCGTACATTTTAATTTGTTTTACCATTGATACCAAACCATTGCTTCTTATAGGGGATAGATTTTCCCTTAAGCCAATCGTATCTATAAAATCAAGATTGGCTTGAGCAATATCTTTTGGTGTTTGATTTGTAAAAACTCGAATAATCAAAGAAATAACACCTTTACTAATAATAGCATCACTATCAGCTGTAAAAACAATTTTTCCATCAACTAATTCGGCATGTAACCAAACTCTTGACTGACAACCCTTAATTAAATTTTCTTCGGTTTTATATTGTTCATCAATAATTGGTAAATCTTTTCCTAACTCAATAAGATGGTTATATCTTTCCATCCACTCATCAAATAGGGCAAATTCTTCTACTATCTCTTCTTGTTTTTCTTTTATTGTCATGTCAGTATTCTATTTCAACATTTTTACTGCCCTTTTAACGGCATTAATGAATACATCTATTTCTTCTTTGGTGTTGTAAAAAGCAAAAGAAGCACGTGCTGTTCCCGGAACGTTAAATCTGTTCATTAAAGGTTCTGTACAATGGTGTCCAGTTCTTATAGCAACTCCTAATTTGTCTATTATCATTCCAATATCCGAAGGGTGTGTTCCATCAACCACAAATGATAACACACTTGCTTTGTTTTTTGCTTCTCCAATAATTCGAACACCTTCTAGTTGTTTAATTTGTTTGGTTGCATAAGTTAACAATTCATGTTCATAAGCTTCAATTTTATCAATTCCAATGGAGTTCATGTAATCAATGGCAACACCTAAACCAATACCACCGACAATGTTTGGTGTTCCTGCTTCAAATTTATGAGGCAATTCGTTGTACGTAGTTTTTTCAAAAGTTACTGTTTTAATCATATCACCACCACCTTGGTATGGAGGAAAATCGTTCAAAATAGCTTCTTTTCCATAAAGAATTCCCACTCCAGTTGGCCCAAACATTTTATGTCCAGAAAAAGCATAAAAATCACAATCTAATTCTTGCACATCTACTTTAGTGTGAGGAACAGCTTGTGCTCCGTCAATTAGGATGAAAGCCCCTTCCCCCCTTTGTCCCCCCGAAGGGGGAGCGTGTTGGCGAACTATTTTTATGATTTCCTTTACTGGGTTAATTGTTCCTAAAGTATTTGAAACGTGGGTAATGGCAACGAGTTTAGTTTTATTGGAAAGTAATTTTTTAAACTCATCCAACAACAATTCACCTTTATCGTTGATAGGAATTATTTTTAAAATGGCTTCTTTTTCTTCGCAAATCATTTGCCAAGGAACAATGTTGGAGTGGTGTTCCATGGTGGAAATGATAATTTCATCTCCTTTTTTTAAGTGTTTTTTACTAAAACTTGATGCTACTAAATTGATGCTATCAGTGGTTCCTTTGGTAAAAATTATTTCGTGAGAGTATTTTGCGTTAACAAACTGCTGCACTTTTTTTCGAGCTTCTTCATACGCATTGGTTGCTTCCTGACTTAACGTGTGAATTCCTCTGTGAATGTTGCTGTTTTCGTTGGTGTAATAGTTGGTTATAGCATCAATTACCACTTGTGGTTTTTGCGAAGTAGCTCCATTATCAAAATATACCAAAGGCTTACCGTTTACTTCTCTTTTTAAAATAGGGAAGTTTTTGCGGATACTTTCGATATCTAATATTTGAGTAGTTTTAAGCAAATCTCTCTTCAATTTTAGTATTAATGTAGTTGTGTAAAGCATCTATTGAAACTTTTTCCAACGTATCTTTCGCAAAAGCGTTAATCATTAAATTGATTGCACTTTTACGGCTAACACCTCTTGATTGAAGGTAGAAAACAGCTTCCTCATCAATTTGTCCAGTGGTAGAACCATGACTACATTTTACATCGTCAGCATAGATTTCAAGCTCAGGTTTTGAATTTGACACTGCATCGTCGGACAATAAAATAGTGTTATTTTTTTGAAAAGCATTCGTTTTTTGAGCATGTTGTCTCACAAATACTTTACCGTTAAAAACTCCAGTTGATGAGTCGTCTAAAACCCCACGATAAATTTCGTTGGAATTACAGTGTGGTTTTTTATGATCAACAATGGTATGATTATCAATGTGATCGTTGTTTTTACCTAAATATAAACCACTTAAATTGGTTTCGCAATTGCTTGCATCTACTTCAATGGTTAGGTTATTTCTTACCAAAGCACCATGAAATGTTGCCGTGTTGATGGTAAAATTACTGTTGGCATTTTGGTAAACCTGCTCAGTTGAAATGGTGTAGTTATCCTCAGTTTTATCTTGTAACTTATTGTATTCTAAATGTGAATTCTCACCAAGAACGATTTCGGTTGCACTATTAATAAAATTTTCTTTACCGTTAAAATTCACAAACGACTCAATAATTTTTACTGAGCTGTTTTTCTCAGCAACAAATAAATTTCTAGTTTGAGTTAGTGAATGGTCATGAGTGCTAATGTTTATGATATGATAAGGCTTTTCAGCAACTTTATTTTTCCCAATTTGGATAAAAACTCCATCTGTGTGGAAAGCATTGTTAATTGCTAAAAAAAGTTCGTTTCGATTTTTTGTATATTGATTAAATGATGTTTTTAACCCCTCACTGTTTTTTTGTTTAGCTTCAAAAATTGAAGAGATGATAATTCCGTCTTGTTCAGCAATGCTAGATAATTCAGCAGAGTAAAAACCATTCACCAACACTATAATATTTGCATCGAGATTTGGAATTAAAAATGGTTGGATAGAATCAATTTTTCCTTTTACAACCTGATATTTTTTATTGACAATTTTCCCCAATCGGGTATATTTCCAAAATTCAGTACTCGAAGTTGGTAATTCAAGTGATGCAATTTCAGCTAAAGCTTCTTTACGAAGATTTTGATAATATTCTCCTTCAACACTATAATCTAATGATTTGAATGTTTCGAGCAATTGATCTTTTTTAGGGTTTGACGGTTGAACAATAACTTGTTGAAACTCTTCCAATTTTTTGTTTTCCATTTTCAAATATTCAAATTGGTGCATTTTCAAATTAATTCTTTAATCCAATCGTAGCCTTTTTCTTCTAATTCAAGAGCCAATTCTTTTCCTCCAGTTTTAACTATTCTTCCGTTGTACAACACGTGTACAAAATCAGGAATAATGTAATCTAACAAACGTTGGTAGTGCGTAATTACAATGGTTGCGTTAGTTGGAGATTTTAATTGATTAACACCTTTTGCAACAATTCTTAAGGCATCAATATCCAAACCAGAATCGGTTTCATCTAAAATAGAAAGTTTAGGATTGAGCATTGCCATTTGAAAAATTTCGTTTCTTTTTTTCTCTCCACCAGAAAAACCTTCATTAACCGAACGATTTGCCAATTTAGCATCCAATTCTACTAAAGCAGATTTTTCTTTAACCATTGTTAAAAATTCTTTTGCAGAAACAGGCTCCATACCTTTATATGCCCTGGTTTCGTTAATGGCTGTTTTCAAAAAATTAATGTTGCTCACTCCAGGAATTTCAATTGGATATTGAAATGCCAAAAACAAACCTTCTCTGGCTCTGTCTTCGGGGCTTAAATCCAAAATATCTTTTCCATCAAACGAAACAGAACCTGCTGTTACTTCATATTCTTCTCTCCCTGCTAAAACAGCTGATAAAGTACTTTTTCCAGAGCCGTTTGGACCCATAATAGCATGGACTTCACCAGCTTTTACTTCAAGATTAATTCCTTTAAGAATTTCTTTGCCGTTAATGTTGGCGTGTAAATTTTTTATATGTAACATAATTTTTTTATTTTCAAATTGAATAATTTTCATATTATCCAACACTTCCTTCTAAACTAATTTCTAATAATTTTTGTGCTTCCACAGCAAATTCCATAGGTAGCTTGTTTAATACATCTTTACAATAACCATTTACAATTAAGTTGATAGCTTTTTCGGTGCTAATACCTCGTTGATTGCAGTAAAATATTTGGTCTTCGCCTATTTTTGAAGTGGTTGCTTCGTGTTCAATTTTTGCTGTACTATTTTTTACTTCAATGTAAGGGAACGTATGTGCTCCAGAATGGTCGCTCATCAACAATGAATCACACTGGGTAAAGTTTCTAGCATTGGTTGCATTTTTATTGATTTGAACCAAACCACGATAAGAGTTGTTGCTAAAACCAGCAGAAATTCCTTTTGAAATAATGGTGCTTTTGGTATTTTTCCCCAAATGAATCATTTTGGTTCCAGTATCTGCTTGTTGATAGTGATTAGTTACAGCTACCGAATAAAACTCTCCAACCGAATTATCGCCTTTTAAAATACAAGAAGGGTATTTCCAAGTAACCGCAGAACCTGTTTCTACTTGTGTCCATGAAATTTTTGAATTGTTGTGGCAAATTCCACGTTTGGTTACAAAGTTATAAATTCCACCCTTTCCGTCTTTATCACCAGGATACCAGTTTTGTACGGTTGAATATTTTATTTCTGCACCATCTAATGAAATCAACTCAACCACAGCAGCATGCAACTGATTTTCATCACGCATTGGAGCTGTACAGCCTTCGAGGTAACTCACATAACTGTTTTCATCTGCAATAAGCAAAGTCCGTTCAAACTGACCAGTATTGGCTTCATTGATTCTAAAATAAGTGGAAAGTTCCATCGGACAACGAACACCTTTTGGAATATAACAGAATGAGCCATCAGAAAATACAGCGGAATTTAATGCTGCATAGAAGTTGTCGGTTGAAGGAACTACTGAACCTAAATATTTTTTTACCAATTCGGGATGTTCGGCAACTGCTTCACTAAACGAACAAAAAATAACACCTAATTCGCCTAATTTTTCTTTAAAAGAAGTTTTTACCGAAACAGAGTCAAACACGAAATCGACAGCAACACCCGAAAGTGCTTTTTGTTCGTCCATCGAAATACCGAGTTTATCCATGGTAGCTTTCATTTCTGGGTCAACTTCATCCCAACTCACTTCTTTTTTTCCTTTTGGAGCTGCATAATAAGAGATATTTTGAAAATCTATTTCAGGATAACTTACGTGAGCCCATCTTTTTTCAACCATTGTTTTCCAATGAGCAAATGCTTTTAATCTAAAATCGAGTAACCATTGTGGTTCATTTTTTTTTGAAGAAATTAAGCGTACCACATCTTCGTTTAGTCCTTTCGGAATAACTTCTGATGCTATATTACTTGTAAAACCGTATTTGTACTCTTGGTCTTTAAGTTCCTTTTTTAATTCGTCTTCTGAGTAAGCCATTTTTTTGTTCAAAATTTAATGTTCAAAGTTTGAAGTTTATTAACATTGAACTTCAAACTTAGAACTTACAGCGAGAAACTCTCCCCGCATCCACAAGTTCTGTTTGCATTTGGATTTTTAAAAATGAATCCTTTTCCGTTTAAACCTCCTGAAAAGTCTAATTCAGTTCCAGCTAAATAAAGGATGCTTTTTTTATCGCAAACTATTTTTATCCCTTTGTCTTCAAATATTTTGTCGTCATCTGTAATCACATGGTCAAAGATTAAATCGTAGCTCAAACCTGAACAACCACCGCCTTTAACACCAACGCGAATAAAGCTGTCTTTTGGAGACTCTCCTTCTTGCATTAGTCTAATGGCTTGTTTTTTTGCGTTTTCTGAAACTGTTATCATAATCTCCTTATTTAGATTGATTCTAAATTAGAGCAAAAATACCCAAAAAGTGGTAGCGAAACAAAAATAACGCCTTGTTTTTTTTGATTATTTTTAATAGTTGAAGAAAAGAAAATTAAATCCAGCCTTTTAATTTGTAAAATGCTATAGCCAAATATTCTCGATATACACGAATCTGATAACTCAAATGGTTCCAGAATTGATAACGAAGTTGTATGTTGTTTCCGATGTTTGGTATTGCCTTGTTTCCACCCAATTTTTTATCGTCAAACAAAAAGGAAGCTTCCATTTCTTGAGCAAAAGCGGGTTCGCCAGAGACATTTGTTAAACCAACTTTATTTAAACATTTAATAGAGCGATAAATATGTTCGGGGGAAGTAATAAGTAATATTGGTGCATTTGTTTTGATTATTTTTTGAACTTCTTGGGCTTGTGAGCGCGTATTTGTACCAACGTTTTCAAAAATGATTCTATTTGGATTTACCCCTCTTAATACAATTTCTTGTTTCATCATATAACACGAAGCATTTGTATCAGCAGTATCTCCAGGCATGGTAACAATAACTTTTGCATCTAGATACATATTAGCAACTTCGGCAGTTTTATACGTTCGCATTAATCCAGATTCGCTAGGAATACCTCCACCACTCATTACCACAATATATTCTGGAGGGGATGTAAGTTTAGTTTCAGAAACACTTAAATCGTAAAACATCCAAAAAGGAAGGGTGGTAAATGACAAAATAACGATAATTAGAAAAAATACACCCTGAACAATGAAGAACCATTTAGAAAACGATTTTAGTTTGGGTAATATGTTTTTTAGTGTTTTGATATTACGAAGTTACAGAAAGTTTATAAAGTTAGAAGAGGATGTTTTATTTTCACACTTACAAATTGCTACATTTTCACATTGTTACATTAACTTTGTAACTATGTTAGAAGATAAAAATCCAAAACCAGTAAGTGAACTTAGTCAACTCGGAGAGTTTGGGTTAATTAAACACCTTACCGAAAACATTGTTTTACAAAACAAATCATCTGTAAAAGGAGTTGGTGATGACGCTGCCGTGCTTAATTATAAAAACAAACAAACGGTAGTAACTACCGATTTATTGGTGGAAGGAGTTCATTTCGATTTGCTTTATACTCCATTGAAACACCTTGGTTACAAGGCTGTGGTGGTAAATATTTCTGACGTTTACGCCATGAATGCACATCCAAAACAAATTACAGTTTCTATTGCGGTATCTAACAAAATGTCGATTGAAGGTTTAGAAGATTTTTATGAAGGAATTGCTTTGGCGTGTAATATTTATGGGGTTGATTTAGTTGGTGGAGATACTACCTCTTCAACTTCAGGATTAATAGTTAGTATCACAGCAATAGGAGAAGTAGAGGCTAAAGATGTGGTGTATAGAAACGGAGCAAAAGAAAATGATTTGATTTGTGTTTCGGGCGATTTAGGAGGTGCTTTTATGGGATTACAATTGTTGGAGCGAGAAAAATTGGTATTTAATGAGACAAAAGGTATTCAGCCCGATTTTTCTGGAAATGATTATGTATTGGAACGCCAGTTAAAACCTGAACCACGACAAGATGTGATTCAAATGTTTGAAGAAATAGGCATTAAACCAACGGCTATGATTGATGTCTCTGATGGACTTTCTTCCGATTTATTGCATATTTGCCATCAATCGGAAGTTGGCTGTGTAATTTACGAAAACAAAATTCCCTTAGATTTTACGGTAGTTTCGTTAGCTCAAGAAATGAACCTTGATCCAACGGTTTGTGCCTTAAATGGCGGGGAAGATTACGAATTGCTTTTTACCATTTCGTTAGAAGATTACGAAAAAATAAAAGATCAAAAACGGGTAACTATTATTGGGCACATTACTGCCGATAAAGAAAATTATACGATTGTTGATAAAAATGAAAGTGTACATCAATTGGCTGCTCAAGGCTGGAATGCTTTATTGAATAAAGAATGATCTCATCCCTAATCCTTCCAGAGGGAATAGAAGCTCCTTCTTTGGAAATACTGGGGTAGGAATTTTTCATTAATTTTATAGCGTGAAAATTTTAAAAAACTTACTCAGTTTATTTTTAGTCCTTACCGTACTCAATACGTTTATTGGTAAAACTATTCACGAATTACTTTTTCACAATCACGAAGAAATTCATTGTGAAGCTACAACAACCCAACATTATCACGAGCAAAAATCACCTTCAACCGATTTAGTTTGTAGTTTTAATTTCACTACTACATTTCTTACCATTCAAAAAAATGAATTAAAAGAACTTTTTGGTTTTTATAAAACAATAAAACCAGAAAAACATCAACGTTCATTTCAAAATCAATTCCTAGAAAAGCTTTCGTTAAGAGGACCTCCTTTTTGTTAAATAACCATTGCTGAATAGTATTGGTACTATTCAATTTCAATTCAAAGCAACTTTATTTAAACAAAAATCATGAAAAAATTATGGATATTTTCTATCTTTTTATGGATAGGAATAGCTGATATTTCAGCACAAACAATAAAAGGTCAGCTTACCGATGCCACCACTAAAGAAACCCTTCCTGGAGTTAATATTTACCTGCCCGAAATAAAAAAAGGGGTAGTAAGTGATGTTGATGGAAATTTTGCAATCAAGCTTTCACGAAAAGGCACTTATAAACTTCAAATTTCATTTGTTGGTTACGATATTATCTTAAAAACAGTAAACGTTGAGGAAGATTTAATCATGAATTTTGAACTTACTCCAACCATTATTGAAACCAAAGAATTTGTTCTTTCTTCGGTTTACCATAGCAGTCAAAACGAAAACCCTGTAGATGTTATTCAATTTGATAGCAAACAATTGACGCAATCATCAGCTCCAACTTTAATGCAATCACTGACCAATGTGGCAGGAGTAAATATGATTAGCACAGGAACCAATATCGGGAAACCAGTTATACGAGGATTAAGTTACAACAGGGTGTTGGTTTTTAGCGAAGGAATTGCAATAGACAATCAACAATTTGGCGATGAACACGGTTTAGGGTTAAGTGAAATTGGAATTGATAAAGTGGAAATAATTAAAGGACCTTCTTCGTTGTTTTATGGGGCAGATGCCATGGGAGGTGTTTTGCATTTTATTACCGAACGACCAGCCAACATCAATACCATTGTTGGTGATTTCGGCACAAAATATTTTTCGAATACCAACGGATATTCTTCAAATTTAGGAATAAAAGGTGCTACAGAAAGCTTCCGTTACAGAATAAGAGGTGGCTATTCTTCACATGGCGATTACCAACAAGGAAACGGGGTGCGAGTTACCAACACTCGTTATACTGAAAGTGCTTTAAAAACAGGTGTTGGTTTTATGAAAAAATGGTGGACTAACGATGTGGATTATTCCTTTTTACAATCTGCCATTGGAATTCCGGAAAGTATTGGCGAACAAACCACTCTCCGTGAATTAGCCTCTCCTTTTCAAATCATTACCAACCACATTATTTCTACTCAAAATACCTTTTACATAAAAAAATCGCATATTAATTTTAACTTGGGTTACATGATAAACAACCGAACAGAGTTTGATGAGGGGAATTTGCCCGAAGCTGTTTATCACAATTATACTGCTCCAGCGGTGCTGAATATGGAGTTAAAAACGACATCGTACGATATCAAATGGCATTTGCCGGAAATTAAAAACGTTGAACTAATTTTTGGTTCTCAAGGTAAAAATCAGACCAATAGAAATAAAGGGTTAGAAAATTTAATACCAGATGCTAATGAGCAACAATTGAGTGGTTTTGCGATGATAAAGTATGTGAAAAATAAATTTACCACCATTGCAGGAATACGTTATGATGTGAAGAAAATACAAGGTTTTGAAATGGATACGTTAGGCGGAGAAGGGTATAAAAGAGCGTTTAAACAAATGTATGATAGTTATAATGGTTCTTTGGGATTTACATACCAATTTAACGATAAGTTGTTGTTAAGAACCAATGTTGCCAGTGGGTTTAGAGCTCCAAACCTTGCCGAACTTTCTTCTAATGGCGTTCACGAAGGAACATTCCGATACGAAATAGGAAATTTAGCCCTAAAAACTGAGCAAAATTTTGAAATAGACTTTGGCTTTGAATACGTTGACGAACACGTTTCGTTGGCTTTTTCTGCTTTTAATAACACTATAAACAATTACATTTTTCTTTCTCCTTTAGATACGTTTATTGATGATGCCCAAGTTTATACCTACAACCAAACTAATGCTAATTTGTATGGTTTAGAAAGCACGATAGATATTCACCCACACGCCATGCACTGGCTACATTTTGAAACTGGATATGCTATGGTTGTAGCTAAAGACCAACAAGGCAATTTTTTACCCAGAATACCTGCATTTAATTTGAGCAACACCTTAAAAGTGGAATTGAAAAACTGGAAAAAATTGGAAAACTCTTTTATTAGTTTAACTGCCAATACCATTTTTGCACAAAACCAAATTGCCGATTTTGAAACACCAACTTCTTCTTATGTGTTGCTCGATGCAAAAATTGGAACAGAATTAAAAGTAGGAAAACAAAACATGGAAATAAGTGTTGGGGTAACCAACCTTTTAAACAAAGTTTACTACAACCATTTATCCCGATTAAAAGCGGATGGCATTTACGACATAGGCAGAAATTTTGTGTTGAGTGTTAAAGTCCCTTTTTGGATAAAGGGTTGATAGTGTTTAGTTTATGGTGTTTGCAGATTCCTGTTTCCGCTTCGCTTCACAGGAATGACGTTGTTAATTGAGCTCTCTACGTCATTCCTGCGTAGGCAGGAATCTAGTCGTTGTTTAATTTTTTATCCAAAAACCACCATATTATTCTATCTTGACCAGTTTCAAGATTTAAGGCTTAATAGATTTGAACATTTTGTCAGAATTTATTTTTGAAGAATCACCTATTCAAATATAACCTTTTACCTATACATTTCCCAAAAAAACCACTATCCATTTAATTTGCAGAAATCGAAAAAGTTACGAGGCGTAATTAATTGTGAGAACACAAACATGGGCTGAGAAGTACTAAAAATTCCATTATACTGGAAAAATTAGTACAAATATTTCCAGTATAATGGAAAAATTAATAGTTTTTAAAGAATTACTTATACATTTCCCGAATAATTATTTTTTGTAATTCACGTTTAATAATGAGGTCGGTAATTACTTCGTCAGTATCGGCGTGTGCGGCTTCTTTTAATTTTCGGTTTAAAAAATCAGAGTCAATGTCAATGCGGTAAAGTAAGGCTTGTAGTTTGTTGTAATCGTCGTTGAGCAATTCATCAACCAACGGTAAAATTTGATTAAACAATTCTTGGTAAGGGGTAAGGTCTTTTCCTGTAAAAGTTACCGTAAGGTTAAACCAGTTAAAATCCTTAATGAGCTGAGCAACTACTTTTTCAATTAAATCTTGACGGTTGTAGTAAGGGGCTAATTCGCTAAATGTTGGGATGGGTTTCATTTTAGTTGTCAGTTTACAGTTGTCAGTTTACAGTTCTCACCACCCATCACTCATCACCCACCACTCAATTAACTTTCTCTATTCATTAAAGCCTTGGCAAAATCTTCAAACACTTGTTTTTTTTCTTGTGGTACATTTATCGAATCTAAATGAGCTAAAGCGGTGTTGTAAAAAAGATTCATTTCGGCTTCTGCCAGTTGTTTTATGTTAAGCGAATCAAATATTTTTGTTACTCGTTTAACTTTACTTTCTTTATCTAAAACAGCCGAGTTTATACAAAAGTCTAATTCTTTTTTTACTTCATTTTTAGCTAATTCTTTGGCTTTTAATAAAAGGTAAGTTTTTTTGTTGGCAAGCACATCGCCTCCAATTTGTTTGCCAAATTTTTTAGGGTCGCCATATAAATCGAGTACATCATCCATCAACTGGAAGGCAACGCCCAAGTTTTTTCCAAATTCATAAATATGGTTGGCATCTTCTTGGTTTGCGTTAGCAAGTACAGCTCCAATTTTTAGACTGGCTGCCAATAAAACAGCAGTCTTCAATTCAATCATGTTAATGTACTCGTCGATGGTAACTGTATCTAGTTTTTCAAAATTCATGTCCAATTGTTGACCTTCGCACACTTCAATAGCTGTGGTATTAAACAAGTCTAAAATTTTGGATAAATGAATGGGGTTTGATTTTGCTAAATATTGAATGGCATTTATACACATCACATCACCAGAAAGTATGGCTATGTTGGTATTCCATTTTTTATAAACGGTGGGGTTATTTCTGCGTAATGGAGCATTGTCCATAATATCATCATGCACCAACGTAAAATTGTGAAAAATTTCAATAGCTAATGCTGCATTTATCGCATTTTCAGGCTTTCCTCCAAACAAATCGTTGGCCAATAAAAGTAAGGCAGGACGCAAACGTTTGCCACCTAATTCAAGCGAATATTTTATTGGTAAGTAAAGTTCTTTAGGCTCTTTATTATAAGGAATATCAGCTAATTCTTGATTAATTAAAGTAATATATTGCTGTATTCTTTGCATTTACGATAAAATAAACGAAGGGTCTTTTAAAATATTTTTTATTCCTTCTTCTAAACTAATCAATGGCTTGTTATTCAGCAATTTTTTCATGTTAGTGATATCAGGGTTTCTTCTGGTCATATCACCTTCAGCTAAAGGCGGTAAATATTTTAGTTTCGATTTAGAGTTTGTTAGCTTAATAATTAATTCAGCTAAATCTAAAATTGAAGTTTCAATATTGTTTCCGATGTTCAATGTTTTATTTGCACAGCTTTCAGAAAATGCTGCTTTAATACAAGCTTCAACATTATTTTTTACAAAACAGAAGGTTCGGGTTTGATCTCCTTTACCGTAAATGGTAATGTCGTTATTATTTAAAGCAGCATTTATAAATTTAGAGATGACAAAGTCCTTACTTTGTTTTGGTCCGAAGGTGTTAAAAAACCTAAAAACAGTATAATCTAAACCGTATTCTTGTTTGTATGATTTTAAAAATGCTTCTCCTACATTTTTTACAATGGCATAGGGTAATCTAGAGTTTAAAGGAGTTGTTTCTTCGTGCTGAGGATATTCTACTGGCTCGCCATAAACTTCTGAAGAAGAAGAGTATATTACTCTTTTAACCCCTGTGTTTTTAGATAATTCAAGTATGTTTTTTATGCCCGTAATATCATCTAAAACTTTTATAGGATTTTCTAATGTTCTTTTTACACCAACTAAGGCAGCATAATGAAAAACGTAATCGAACGAAAAAGTATGAAAAACACTAGTAATATCAGAAACAATATTTACATCACAATGAATAAATTTTAAATTATCGTGAGGTGCTTTTGGTAATTTATTTTTATTTCCGGTTTGTAAATTATCAACAACAACAACAAAATTATTTTTGTCTTCAATAAGGCCTTCTACCAAAGCACTGCCAACAAAACCAGCTCCTCCGGTAACTAAAATAGTATTCTTATTTTTCATTTACGATGTCCATTAAGTAAATACCATAGCCACTTTTTATCAAAGGTTCAGCTAATTTTTGCAATTGACTTTTAGAAATAAATCCTTTTCGATAAGCTATTTCTTCTAGGCAACCAATTTTCAAGCCTTGGCGTTCTTCGATAACTTGAACATATTGTCCTGCTTGCATTAATGAAACATGAGTTCCAGTATCTAGCCAAGCAGTTCCTCTGTCTAAAATCCCAACTTCTAATTTTCCTTGTTCTAAATATATTTTATTTATATCGGTTATTTCATATTCACCTCTTTTACCAGGTTTAAGTTCTTTGGCAATTTTTACTACGTCATTGTTGTAAAAATATAACCCTGGAACTGCATAATTTGATTTTGGTTGAGCTGGTTTTTCTTCTATGGAAATCGCTTTATGATTTTTATCGAATTCAACTACCCCATAACGTTCTGGGTCTGAAACGTGATAAGCAAATACAACACCTCCGTTCGGATTGGTATTTTGGGCTAGTAATACGTCTAATCCTGTTCCGTAAAAAATATTATCACCTAAAATAAGAGCCACTTTATCGTTACCAATAAATTTTTCACCAATTACAAATGCTTGAGCCAAACCATTAGGTATTTCTTGAATGGCATAAACGAATTTACATCCAAATTGTGATCCGTCACCTAATAAGGTTTTAAAGCTTGGATTATCATGGGGAGTAGTAATAATTAAAATCTCATTGATTCCAGCACTAATTAGTACAGAAATTGGATAATAAATCATGGGTTTGTCGTAAATAGGCATCAATTGCTTACTCACTGCAAGAGTAAGAGGGTGTAATCTCGTGCCTGAGCCTCCTGCTAATACTATTCCTTTCATGTGTAATTGTTTATAAAGTTAAAAATTCTTATAGTTTAATGGTTATGAGTTTAGATTAAAATTAACTCATTAACTCATTATTTTTTCAATTCTAAATCATCTAATTCAATATCTTCATCTTCATCATAGATTTGAATTAATGCCTCTTTTTTAAATGCTTTCGTTGTTAATGCTTTGTCTAGTGATAATAGCAAAGATGGTAAGATTAATAAATCTGCTAAGATAGCAACAAATAAAGTAAATGACACTAAAAATCCAAGAGCAATGGTTCCGCCAAAGCTTGAAGCAGTGAATACTCCAAATCCAAAAACTAAAACCGTTGAGGTGTAAATCATACTTTTTCCTGTTTCACGTAAGGCTAATAATACTGCTTTTTTAATGCCTACTTTATGTTTTTTGAGCTCTTCACGGTATTTAGCTAAAAAATGAATGGTATCATCCACACAAATTCCAAAAGCAATGCTGAAAATTAAAATAGTGGATGGTTTTATAGGTATTCCTATATATCCCATTAAAGCAGCAGTAGTAATTAAGGGAATTATATTAGGAATTAATGAAATCAAAATCATTCGAATAGATGAAAATAATGTGGACATTATAACTGCAATCAATAAAATTGCTAATGCTAAACTGGTAATTAAATTTTCAACTAAATAATCGGTTCCTTTAAGAAAAGCAACACTTGTACCAGTTACTGTTACATGATATTCATTAGGATCAAAAATGGAATCAATTTTAGGGTAAATTTCTGCTAACAGTGTATCCATTTGTTTTGTTCCAATATCAGCCATTTGAAAACTTACCCTAGTTATCTGGTTATTACTGTCGATAAATGAAGAAAAATCTTTACGAGTAGAGTCTTTTGTAATGTATTCCTTTAACTTGTTTAGTTCAGTTGCTGGTGGTAAAATATAAAATTTTGGATTTCCATTTTTATAAGCTTGATACGAAAATTGGATAGCTTCAACTATTGATAGGGGTTTTGAAAATTGAGGATAATCGGCAATTACTTTTTGAAGTTTTTTTATTTTGTATAAAGTTTTGGCATTGTCAGTAAAAACGCCATTTTTTTTCTTGGTGTCGATTACTATTTCGAATGGCATTATTCCTTTAAAGTTCTGTTCAAAAAATTTAAGGTCAGTTACAATGGGGTCATTTTTTGGTAAATCATCAACAATGTTACCTGTTGTTGTGATAAGTGAAATACCATAAATTCCAAAACCTACAACTATCACAGTAATGATGTATATTTTTTTTCGATGAAAACTAACTAACTTAACCAACACTTCAACAACCCTTTCCATTATTTTATTTTCGAGGTGTTTGGTATGCTTTATTTTAGGGTCATTTAAAAAACTAAAAATTATTGGAATCAATAAAATAGAAAGAATAAAAACCACTAAAACATCAATGGCTGCAACTACTCCAAATTCAACTAAAATGGTACTCTTGGTAAATATAAATGTGCCAAATCCAACTGCAGTGGTGGTGTTGGTTAAAAATATGGCATTTCCTGTTTTTTGTATAACTCTACTAAGCGATTTTATTTTATTACCATGATCTTTAAACTCTGTATGAAAGTTGTTTAATAAAAATACGCAGTTAGGAATTCCTATTACAATAATTAAAGGAGGTATTAAACCTGTAAGTATGGTTATTTCATAACCAAAAATCACTAAAATTCCTAAAGACCAAATTACTCCAATACATACTACCAATAAGGAGAATAATGTTGCTTTGAAGGATCGAAAAAATAAATAAAGAATAATAGCCGTAATTAAGATAGAAAGAAGTAAAAATATTTTTATTTCACTAGCGACTTTAGTAGATGAGTTGGCTCTAATGTATGGTAATCCTGATTTATGAACCTTTATGGTTGAGGAGTTTTCAAATGCAGCAACTTCCTTATCAATTGCCTCAATCAATCGATTTCTATATTTAGAATCTAATACTTCTCTGTTTAAAGTAACAGCTATTAATGTAGCATGTGTTGAGTCAGCATATAAGAAACCATCATAAAAAGGATAGCTATAGAGTACTTCTTTTAAAGAATCAACTTCTTGTTGTGTTGTTGGTCGTTTAGTAACAATTTGTTCAAGGTCAAATTGTTTTTTTGTTTCATTCCGTTTAAGTGTGTAAGCATTTGCTATCGAAAGAGCTTCAGTAATACCTTTAACTAAGGTTTTTTTTCCGTTTTTTTTAAAAGGTACTTTTATATTTTTTAGGTTATATGTTAAATCATACCAAGCATTGAAATTATTTAATTCAAAAAGTTTTTCATTTTTAATACCTATAACAACAACGCTGCCATCAGCTCCAAACGTAGATTTGAATTTCTCATAATCAATAAATGTAGAGTCTGTTTTAGGTAAAATTTGAGCCAATTTGTAGCTCATACGGGTGTTCAGAGCCAAAATTGACATTATTATGGTAATTATTCCAATCCCGATTAGTATGGCTAATCTGTTTTTAAGAATAATTTTTGATAGGTTAAACCACATAATAAATTCATTCAGAAATGCTGAAGAGGGTGCAAATATCTGAAAATTAAAAAGGAATCATCTTTAAATAATGAAGATAATTCCTTAAAAAATTCAAAAAAATTAGTTCCCTTTTACAACTTCCGGTTTTACAATTCTAACTTTAGCAAGGTTGTGAATGTGCATTACGTTAGGTTGGTAATCCACCACATAAGATTGAAATAATCTATAATTTTCATTATACCATAATGGAATAATTGGTGCCTCATTTACAAGGATTTGTTCAGCTTTTAAACACAATTCATTTCTTTTCACTTCGTCTGTAGAAGTAGTGGCTTGTTCAAAATAAGCATCGAATTCTTTGTTGCTAAATCTTGCCGAGTTTGGAAATGATGGCTCTGTTAATAATTCAGGAACATAACCTCCATAACCAATGTTAAGAAAATTGTCGGGTGTAGGATAATCTGCTAACCATGCAGAGATACCCATACTGCCATGTCCAGTTTTATCCATCTCAAGTTTTTCAGCAAAAGATACCGTAACTATTTCGGTATTAATGTTTAATTCGGTTAACAATTGTTTTTGTATTTCTAATGCTACTCTTAAATTTTGATTGTCATTACCACTGATGTAAAACTTAATTAAAGGTAGTCCTTCTCCGTTTTTATAACCAGCTTCTGCAAGTGTTTTCTTAGCTTTTTCAATACTATATTCGATACCAATAACCGATTCGTAATCATAATTTTTTATAGCTGGCGGAACTAATCCATTTAATGCAGGACCATAAGCTTCACCATTTAAAATTACATCAACAATTTTAATTTTATCAATAGCCATCGCTATGGCTTGTCTTACTTTAAGGTTTTTAAATGGTTCTGTTTTGGTATTAAATTCCAAATAGGTAGTAACAAGCTCAGGGTATCGTCCTAAAATATATTTAGGGGGTTTTGATTCAAAGTCAGAAATTTGATTTTCAACTACATTTTTTATAGAAGCAGAAGGTAAATCAACAATGATGTCTAATTTTTTATTTTCAAATTGTTCTAATCTTTCCTGACTATTTTCTATATAATGGAAAGTAACTGCATCAAGGTAAGGTAGTTTATTGCCATTATCATCACTTAAATGGTAATTAGGATTTTTTTTCAGTGTGATTTTAGTTTTTTCAGTAGAGGTTGAATTAAAAATAAATGGACCAGTACCTACAATATCAAACGATTCTTTTTCAAAAGCTTCTTTTGGTACAATTGCTAAGCTTACTGTAGCTAATGAATGTAAAAAGTTTGTTGATGGTTTTATTAAAGTAAAACTAATCGTATAATCATCAATAATTTTTATACCACTTACTGGTTTAAAATCATCAGTTTGAAAAGATGCTTGAGCACCAACCAATTTATTTTTTATAAGACTGTATGCATAATTCATTTTACTATTACACGCTCTACTAATAGAATATAAAACATCATCAGCTTTTAATTCTCTTCCTTTACCATTTGCAAAGCAATTGTTGTCATGAAAAAAAACTCCTTTTTTAAGTTTAAAAGTAAATACCAAACCACTTTCATCCATCGTCCAGCTTTCGGCTAATAAAGGTTCAATACTCAAATCTTTCTCATTAAATTTTACCAGACCTTCATATATCTGTCCAAGCACTTGAAGTGAATAACCATCAGTAACTCTAATAGGGTCAAAATTTAAAACTTCTTGGTTTAAAGCGATGTTAAGATTACCACCAACAGACGAAAGATTTTCGTTGGTTTTCGATTCGTTTTTAGTTTCATCCCCACCGCATGAAAACAGGGTTGAAGTAACAATTACAGCTACAATAAATTTAAAAATAGTATTCATAAGTTTGTTTTATAAACAACAAATGTAATAATTTCAAAAGACCTAATAAAAATTCTTTTTTTAATTTACTAGAAATCAATTTAATGTTGTTACATAATACCAGCAATTTATAGACTCCTTAGTAAGAACAAGAATATTAACAATAAAATTAATTACCTTTGTAAGTTATTAAACGATTGTTACTTTGTGAATATGACATTTTCTCATAATTTTCATATACCTGTAATGGGTATTGGTTTTACGGTTGACACGCCTGTTAAAGTTGCTCAGTATGGTATTTCCTCTGTTTTATCTGCTGGAGACGATATGTTGCTTGAGCGATTAAGAGAGTTTTATTCAGCTAAACTTAACCTTCCATTTACTCCTATTCATAAAAACGAATTTGACAAAAGAGCCAAACGAATTACTGAATATTTGAATTTAGTTAACCAAATGGTTAATGATAAATTTCAAGAATTAAAAAACTCTTCATTTGAAACAGGCACTGAAATAACAAAATATTTCGAGATGTTGCCTGATTTCTCTACACTTAAGAAAGAATACTTAAGAATGTTGGATGAGAAAGAAACAGAAGTTAAAGCCTCTATTCAAAATTGGTTGAGAGCCAAAATAGTTGCCGGTTCAATTGATATTAATATCATGACCAAATTGGACAGAGATAATTATAACGAGAAAGGCGAACAATTACCTATTGAATTTAATGATGCTCATGCGGCGGTTAGAGGTTTTGCAAATAGCACCTTAAAATCTGGTTTGGTACTTTCGGCAGGTTTAAACCCTCGTTTATATAGCTATTTAGGAAATTTTGATGTGTTTTTTCCGAATGAAAAAGGTGAATTAGATAAAAAAGTTATTTTAAAAGTTAGTGATTATCGTTCGGCTTTGGTTCAAGGTAAATTTTTGGCTAAAAAAGGTATTTGGGTTTCAGAATATAGAGTAGAATCGGGCTTAAATTGTGGTGGACACGCTTTTGCTACCGATGGGTTTTTAATGGGACCAATTTTAGAAGAATTTAAACAACACAAAGAGACATTAATTGAGGAAGTTCATCAAATTTTAAACGATGCTTTATCAACATTGGGGCGACCGAAGTTAGAAAAGCCTTTAAAAATGCTGGTTACAGCTCAAGGTGGAGTAGGAAATATAACCGAACATCAATTTTTAACGGATTATTATGAAGTGGATAGTGTTGGATGGGGAACACCATTTTTATTAGTTCCAGAAGCTGTTAATATTGATAATAATACGCTTAATTTACTTTCGAAGGCAACGGAAGACGACTTGTATTTAAGTGATATTTCGCCAATTGGTGTTCCATTTAATTGTGTGGTAGGTAACACCAAAGACATGGAAAGAGACGAAAAAATAAAAGCCGGAAAACCGGGAAGTCCTTGCCCTAGCCAATATTTAAAACTATACAACAAAGAATTTACAGATAAACCAATTTGTTTAGCATCTCGTCAATATCAAAAACTAAAAATTGCTGAATTAGACGCTAAAAACATTGTTGATACGGCTGAATATCAAAGAAAATATGATAAGATTACCGTTAAATCGTGTTTATGTGCCGGTTTAGTAATGACTGCTTACACCGAAAATAATTTGCTTAAACCTTCTGATGGAAAAGGCATTTCTGTATGCCCTGGACCAAACATGGCTTATTTTTCAAAAAAATCTACCTTGCAAGAAATGGTTGCTCATATTTATGGTAAAATTAACTTGTTAAACGATACGTATCGTCCTAACATGTATATCAAGGAATTAGCCATGTATATCGATTATTTGAACAAAGAAATAAATACTTGTGAAGAAGAAGCGATAAACGAACGAAAACTTAAATATTTTAATTCGTTTAAAAATAATTTATTGGATGGAATTGAATATTACAAAACATTACTTCCAAAGTTAGCCGATAAAACCAATTGGAAATCGGAACTGGAAACGTATTTAGCAAAGGTTAATTTAATTGAAATCCCAGTTTTAGTGCCAAACAATTAATAACTTTTAGTTGGCTCGTGTAGCAAAAAAAAGTCATTTTGAATGTCCCCTCTCTGTCTGTAGTCTGAAGCCAAGATTGTGTGTTGGTGACTATAGACCTCATAACATTTCAATCCGTCAGCTGACAGACAAAAATAAGTTTTTTTTTTATAGTTAAAGTCCTTAGTCCTCAACACTCTTACCTAGCTTCAGTACCTAAGGACAGTGAGGGGGGATGGGGAAGAATCCAAAGTTGAAATAAAAATTGTTTGGCAACCATTTAACCATAAATATCGTTATGTTGAAGTAATTAGTACTAACATGAAAAAATTTATTTTATTTCCTATCTTATTATTTTCTACTTTTTTGTTTGCTCAATTTGGTAGTAGGAAAGTGATTAACGATAATTTTCCTTGGGTAAATAGTATTTACATCCAAGATTTAAATAATGATGGTTTAAAAGATATTATAGCTGGATCGAGTTATTCAGACTCATTAGTATGGTTTAAAAGTTTAAGCTCTGATAGTATTGATGCTACAATTAGACTTATCTCAAATTCAACCGATTTAAGAAATTTAATTGCTGATGATATTGATGGTAACGGTTGGGCGGATATTCTTTTTTCAAGCTCACAAGACAGTAGCATTAAATACATCCCTAACCTAGGTAGTGAGACATTTGGCAGCCAGCAAACAATAGCAAATGGGCTTTTTGGAATAGGTGATTTATTATTTTGTGATATCAATAATGATGGACTAAAAGATATTTTAGTTGCGTCTTCTTACAATATTTTATGGTTTCAAAATCTCGGAAGCGGAAATTTTGGATCTTCACAGGTGATTTCGAATGTAGGGGCTTATGTAATACATGCAGCAGATTTAACTAATAATGGTTACTTAGATATTATTTCGGGTTCATTTAACGATTTGGCTTGGCACGAAAATTTAATAGGTAGTTTTGGCCCCAAACAAGTTATTAATGTAGTTCAAAATCCATGGGCAATAATAACTGATGATATTAATCATGACGGTAATGTTGATATTATTTCTTACTACGATGACACCTATTTGGAGTGGTATGAAAACTTTGGAGGGGGAGTTTTTACTACTCCCAATCATATTGACAACCTTTCTCCTAATGGTGGCGATTTATTTTCGGTTGATGTAGATTTGGATGGGGATAATGATTTAATTGCAGGTGATGAAGGTCTATATTGGTATGAAAACATTGGGGATAGTTTAAATGGATTCCAATATACTATTGATCTTAACGTACTTGGGCTTACATCTCTTTATGTTGACGACATTAATAACGATGGAGATATAGATTTAGGAGGAGTTTATAACCTTAATAATATTGTTGCATATTACGAAAATTTTATTTATCATGAAAATAGTCTTTCAGGTAGATTATTTTATGATGTTAACCAAAATGGGAAAAATGATTCTTCTGATATAGGGATTCCTATATTTTCTATTCAAACAATTCCTCAAAATAATCTCTTTTTCACATCTACTGCAGGATATTTTTATCATATTTTATCTGCTCCTAGTGGAAGCTATCAAATAATTGCACCTAATATATCTAACTGGAGTATTACAACGGACTCTCTAAGTTACAGTATTTATATAGACTCAGTAAATACTTCCGCTGACAGTTTAGATTTTGGTTATTTCCCTGATACAGTAATGACTACTATATATCCCGAATTTACAGGTGGAATACCACGATGTAATTGGGATGTTTCATATTGGATACAAATTTTTTCTATAGGAGCAACATACCCTAACGGAATAATAAAATTGACACATGAAAATGGTACTTTTTTTAATAATGCTTCTGTTTTACCCGATTCTATCATCGGTCAAAGTATCTATTGGTATTTTGATAGTCTAAGACCTTTTTATATTGAAAGAATTTATTTAGATATTCGACTTCCAGGGTTCACATTTATCGGAGATACTTTTTCTTATTACTTAGAGGTATATGAAATTGATACTAATAATAATGTTGTTTATTACAATAGCGATACTTTAAAACAAGTTCTGCTTTGTGCATATGACCCAAATGATAAAAGTGTGGAACCTAAAGGAGTTGGTACTGAAGGTTACATTGCTAACAATCAGGAACTGGAGTATTTAATTCGTTTTCAAAATACAGGAACCGATACCGCTTTAAATGTTGTAATAAGAGATCCTTTAGACTCTAATTTGGATTGGAGTACAATGCAAATTGTTGCCTATAGCCACCCCATACAAGTTTGGGTAGAACAAGATGGAGAAGCCGTATTTAAATTTGAGAACATTATGCTACCCGATAGTGGATCAGACTTTTTAGGCAGCCAAGGTTTTGTCAAGTTTAAAATACGACCAGATACTGGCTTGGCACCAAATACACCAATTTTTAACACAGGTCATATTTATTTTGATTTTAACCCTGCTATAATTACCAATACAGTTTTAAATACCATTGATACAATTGGTTTTGGTGTAGGTGTTGAACAAATCTCTTTTACTGAAACGAATGAAATTATAGTTTTTCCCAACCCTTTTCAAGATAACCTAACTGTTTATTACAAAGGAAAAATTAATACACAATATGATTTGGTGTTGTTCGATGTAACTGGAAAGGAAGCATATCGACAAGAAAACATAACATCGAATAAAGCAACTATTAACCTAAGTAAATTAAACGAAGGGTTTTACATCATTGTTGGAACGGATAAATATGGCAAACGATTATTTAGTGAACGAGTAATTGCCCAATAATTATTAAGTTATCGAATTCAACTTTATTTTATCTATTAACGTTTTATATTTTTCTAGTTCCTTTTTAAATTTTTCTAAATGTTCTGTTTTTATTGGTTCAGAAGGAATAAAGTATTCTTATAAATGCTGTTCGGTAAAAAGTGTACATAAAAAATTTATCAACTTCATAATCAATTTATTACATGATTTTTTTATCCTCTGGAAACATTTTTTATAAAAAATGTTTCCAGTGTATATTTTGTTTCCTAAATTTGTCGCATGGAAACCAAAGAACAATTATTACTAGCCATAACAGAAATTTTTATGCGGTACGGTATAAAAAGCTTAACGATGGATGATATTTCCAGCCACCTTGGAATTTCTAAAAAAACCCTATACCAACATGTTTCTGACAAAAAAGATTTGGTTAAACAATGTGTCGAACTTACCGTTGGTGCAGAACAATGTATGCTTTGTGGAATTTCTGATGAAAAAGGAAATGCCATTGACGAACTTTTTTCAGTAAACAAAAGAATAAGTGAAAAATTGCAAAATGTACAACCTGCTGTAATGTTCGATTTACAAAAATATTATCCCGAAGCATGGAAAGTAATGGAAAACCACAAGCAATGTTTTATTTATGAAATGATGGTGCAAAACATTAATGAAGGAATTGCTGAAGGTTTGTACCGAGATAATGTGAACCCTGAAATTGTTGCTAAAATATATGTAGGGTTAATAGATAAAATGTTTGACCCCGATTTTTTTCCTTCAAATAAATTTTCTTTTGAAGTTTTACATCGTGAAATTGCCAGATACCATGTAAGAGGAATTGCAAGCGAAAAAGGAAAAAAATATTTAGCACAAAAATTAATCAACGAAAACTTAAATTTTTAATAATGAGGCTAATCATTTTATTTTTTAGTGCGGTTATTTTAGTAAATAATTTGCGTGCTCAAACTGAACAAACATTTACTTTAAAACAAGCTCAAGAATATGCACTTACACACAATTACCAAAGATTAAATGCTGAAAAAGATGTGCTTATTGCAAAAAAGAAAGTGTGGGAAACCACAGGAATTGGTTTGCCTAGAGTAGATGCTGAAGCTCAGTTTCAGAATTTTTTGGAATTGCCTGTTAGTTTAGTTCCAGCAACTGCTTTTGATCCCAATGCTCCAGCAGACAAATTTACTGAACTAAAATTTGGTACCGATTACAATACCACAGCAAAAATTACAGCAACACAATTGTTGTTCGATGGCTCTTACATTGTTGGATTACAAGCTTCCAAAACGTTTAAAAGTTTTGCAGAAAAAAGCTTAGAAAAAACGGAGTTAGTAGTTCGTGAGGATATTGCTCAAGCTTATTATTTGGGTTTAATTGCTGATGAAAATGCACAACTTTTACAAGAAATTGTTACCAACACCGAAAAATTGTTAGCCGAAACCAAAAAAATATATCAAGAAGGGTTTATGGAAGAACAAAATGTAGATCAATTGCAATTAACCTTAAACAACATCAACAATTCATTAACGGAAGCAAAACGCCAAAAAGAAATTGCATTAAACCTGTTAAAATTTCAAATGGGAATGGAATTATCTGCTGCCATTTCGTTGACCGATAATATCGAAATATTGTTGTTAAGCGTAAATTCGGAGGATGCGTTATCGAAAGAATTTAAAGCCGAAAATCACATCGAAAATCAAATTATCAAAGTAAATGAGGATTTGATGAAATTGAATTTGAGAAAAGAAAAATTTTTATTTGCCCCTCAAATCGCTGCATTTTTTAACCATCAGCAACAAAATATGAGTAATAAGTTTGAAGTATTTAATGGTGGAACATGGTATCCTTCAACGTTGTGGGGAATTTCTATAAAAGTGCCGATTGTTTCGGGAGGAATGAGACTTGCCACAATGGGACAGGCAAGATTGGAATATGAAAAAGCAAAAAACACCTCAAAACAAGTAGAGCAAAGTTTAATACTTCAAGTACAACGAGCAAAGTCAGATTATACTTCGTCGTACAGCATTTACATCAATCAAAAAGATGGATTGAAAATAGCCGAAAAAATTAACAACAACTCCATGAAAAAATATACCGAAGGAATGATTTCGAGCATGGAATTAAATCAAACTCAAACACAATATTTAGAAACCGAAGCAAGGTATATTAAATCTCTTTTGGATTTGTTTAACTCGACTTCTCAATTAAATAAAGCATTAGGAACGAAGAATTAATGTGATAATGTGATAATTTTTTAATATTAAATAACTAAATAAAACAAATGAGAAATTGGATTTTAATAATTGGTATAGCTATAGTAGCTTACTCATGTGGGTCGAAAAGCACCGACAGTTTAGCTGAATTAAAACAGCAAAAAGATTCGCTTAAAACGCTATACGATGATATTGCTATTCAGATAGCAGCTATCGACCAACAAATAAAAGCTGCCGATACCAATTTAAGATTACCATTGGTAACTTTAAATGCAGTAGAAGTAAAAACGTTTAATCATTTTGTAGAAGTACAAGGTGCCGTAGAAACTGGTGGAAATGCCTTGCTTTATCCTGAAGCACCAGGTGTAATTACTGCAATACTAGTTAAAGAAGGTTCGAGGGTTAATAAAGGTGATGTAATCATGAAAATTGATGCCGCTGTTCTTCAGTCAACACTTATAGAAGTTGAAACCCAATATGATTTAGCGAAGCAAATTTTTGAAAAACAAGAACGTTTATGGAACGAAAAAATTGGTTCTGAAGTTCAATATTTACAAGCAAAAACAAATAAAGAAGCGTTAGAGCAAAAATTAAAAACAGTAAAACAACAAGCCAACATGTATGTGGTAAAATCGCCAATTACAGGAATTGTAGATGAAATTTTACCGAAAGTTGGTGAATCGGCGAATCCTATGATGCCAGTTGCTCGTGTAATTAATTATAACGAAACGTATATAAAAGCAGATGTTTCTGAAAATTATATCAGTATTTTAAAGGAAGGAACATTGGTTAATGTGAATTTTCCAACCATTCATCAAACGTTTGAATGTAAATTAAGCAGAGTAGCTGATTTTATTAATCCAAACAACCGCTCTTTTAAAATTTACATTGATTTATCGAATGTTAAAGCCGATTTAAAACCCAATTTGTTGGCAGATATCAGCATAAGGGATTTTTCTCAAGATTCTGCAGTAGTAGTGCCATCGAGCATTATTCAACAAGATAGAAACGGGAACAATTATGTGTATGTTATTGCTGATAAACAGAATCAAAAAATGGTTAAAAAAGTGATTATTAAACCAGGGTTATCCTATCAAAATCAAACAGTGGTTTTAGAAGGTTTATCAGGTAATGAAATGTATATCGATAAAGGTTCGAGAAGTGTGCAGGATGGAGATGTTGTAGAAATTTTAAATAACAAATAACAAATCTCAAATAACAAATCACAAACCATGAAAGATAAAAAAGGATTGAAAGAATTTGGCTTATCAACGCTTTCAGTAAAAAACAAAACTACCGTATTTGTTATTACTGCAATTATATTAATAGCAGGAGTAATATCTTATGTATCAATGCCTCGTGAAGCATTTCCAGAAGTAGTAACACCCGAGATTTATGTTGGAACTCCATATCCAGGAAATTCGCCTGTTGATATCGAAAAATTAATTACCCGACCTATTGAAAAAGAAATTAAAACCATTACAGGGATAGATAAATTAACATCAAATTCTATTCAGGGGTACTCATCCATTCGTGTGGTTTTTGATTTTAGTGTTTCGCCTGATAAAGCTTTGCAAAAAGTAAAAGACGCAGTAGATAAGGCTAAAAGTAATGCAGATTTTCCTAAGGATTTACCTATGGAACCAAATGTTTTCGAAATGAATTTTTCGGAACTAACTCCCGTAATGAACGTGAACTTATCCGGTGATTTTTCTGCAGAATTGCTCGAGGATTATGCTAAAATTATTGAAGATAAGATTGAAGCTTTACCACAAGTTACCAAAGTAGATGTTCGAGGGACTCAAGAAAAAGAAGTAAAAATTAAGGTGGATGTTCAGAAAATGGAAAGCATGAACATTAGTTTTACGGATATCGAAAATGCCGTAGCTTATGAGAATATGACCATTTCTGGTGGGGATTTATTGGTTGATGATATTAAAAGAAGTGTTAGAACAGTTGGTGATTTTAAGAATTGGAAAGACATAGAAAATTTAATAGTAAAACAAGAAAAGTTAAACATTGTTTACTTACGTGATATTGCCGAAATTTCGTTTGAAGGCAAAGACAGAGATTCTTATGCTCGTGAATTTGGAAAACCAGTTGTAATGTGCGATGTGTTTAAACGAAGCGGTGAAAATTTGTTGGAAGTTTCTGATGCTATCAATGTAATTATTGCCGATTTAAAAGAAAATCAATTCCCGCATAGTCTGACAGTTTCAATTACCAGTGACCAATCTGAACAAACAAGAACACAAGTAGATGAACTCGAAAATAATATCATATTTGGTATGCTTCTAGTTGTTGGAGTTTTATTATTCTTTTTAGGCTTACGTAATGCACTGTTTGTTGGTATTGCAA
>CAYJMI010000037.1:0-24338 GCA_964371285.1 uncultured Vicingus sp.
AAATTAAGCTTAGTTGTCGGCGGCGGAGAGCACCTTCAAAACGGTCTTTTTCTTCGTTGGTTTCTGCTATTACTTCAGGTACACTAATCGGGCTGCCAATTTGGTCAACCGCCACAAAAGTATAAATGGCATTGTTACATTGTTTACGAACTCCTGTTCGATGGTCTTCTACAAAAACATCAATATAAACCTCCATCGAAGAGTTAAATGTTCGCGAAACTTTAGCTTCGAGCGTAACAATATCGCCCAATTTTATAGGGTGGGAAAACGAAACGTTGTTTACCGATGCAGTTACAACAATTCTGTTCGAACAACGGTGGGCAGAAATAGCTGCACAAATGTCCATCCAATGCAACAATTTACCTCCCATTAAATTACCAATGGTATTGGTGTCGTTAGGCAACACTATTTCTGTCATAATGGTTTTGGTCGATTCTGCTGTTTTTGTTTTGCTCATGGCTAATAAATTTGAGGTGCAAAGTTAACTACAAATCATCTACAAAATCTTTTATCAATCGGAAACAATCTTCAAATTTTGTAAGTGGTAAGGTAGCTGATTTGTCAAAAACATCGTGGTAGGCAGTTATTCCGCCAAGGGTATAAATAAAAAAGGCTGGAACACCTTTTTCGGAAAACCAGTAATGGTCGCTATTGGCAGCTTTCCCTCTAGTTTTTATTTGCGGTAAATAATGCTCTTGTTCATTAATTTCAACCAGTTTATCAAATTGCGATTGAAATACCGAGCCGTTCACTACTTGTATGCCTTCAATACCTGTTCCCATCAAATCAAGGTTAATTAAAAAGTTGATGTGTTGTAAAGGAAACGTAGGGTTTTCGGTAAAATATTTAGAACCAACTAATCCTGATTCTTCTGCTCCAAAAGCCATAAATATTATTGTTTTTTTAGGGGGGTCTTTATGAGTGTAGTGGTAGGCTAAATTTAACAACATAGCAACACCACTCGCATTGTCGTTTGCACCGGGGAAATAAACATCATTACCCATTTTACCTAAATGGTCGTAGTGTGCACTAATAACAACAATTGAATCAGGATATTCAACTCCCATTACTTTACCAATAACATTTTGAGAAGTGTATGTTGGAAGAAATTCTTGATCGATTTTAACTGAAATGGTTTTTGAAAAACTATTTAAAGCTGTTCGCATTACTAGGAGAGTTACGTAATCGGTAAGTTTGGTAGAAATTCGATGAGTAAGTTTAGTTTCTTCCAATAAAACAATTCCGGAAGCTCCAATGGTATTGAGTTTTAAGATTTCAAACTCTTCTTTTTTTGTGGTGTCGTTTAAATCGTCAACCACAATAAATTTATTTTCAAAAAAACGTTCATTGGCTAATTTTTTCAATTGTTTTTTTGTGGGAATGTTCGATTCGGAATACCAAATCAATTGAAATTCTCCTTGTATTTTACACGATTGTGGAAGAACCAGATAATCTGTTCCGACATGCAACATTTTGCCATCCACTTCTACACTTAACTCTCCAGGAAAGGTATTGATGGAATAATTAAAAGGTTGAAAAAAATCGTCACCAATGGGAGTTAATCCCATTTTTTTATATTGTTTGACGATAAAATCAGCGGCTTTTTTTTCTCCATTGTTTACAGCCCCACGACCACTAAAATAAGGAGAAGTTAAGGTGTCAATGATACTTCGAGCATAAGGTAAATTTTGGGTAAAACCACTTTTCGAAACAAAAAAAACAATTGAAAAGAATAGTATTTTCGAAAATTTAATCATGGTTAAAATCATCTTGATTAACCACATAGATACATAGTTTTTAATGTCTAAAATAGAAAAAGTGAGTCTAACATAGCTTGTCCCGATTTTATCGGGATACTTTGTGTTGCTATAATTAACTTTTCATTTACAAAAACCTATGTATCTATGTGGTTTTGTTAGTATTATTAAATTCGAATTAACTTACAAAAACCTCCGTTCAACCAATTCGTAAAAACTAATTACCCGTTCATTTTCAGCATCCCAGTTTAAAGTTGTTTTGGATTGATGTAAAACTTCTTGTGCTTCAATTATATTTTTGCAAGAATCAATTGTTTTAACAGTTTCGTTAAACAAATTCATGTCTTTTTTAAACAATTCGTTGGCAAATAAATAGCGGTCGTTTAATGAAAAAGCATCTTTTAATGAAGTAATGGGAGAGTGTGAAAATTTATCACTTATGGATGTTTTAATTGTGGAAGTTGATTTAGATTCAGTTTGTTTTTCAGTAATTGATTCTTTGGTTTCAACAGAAACATCAATCGATTTTTCGATAATAATTTCAGTTTCTTCAACCATTGCTTGATTTTTTATTTCAGAAACTATTGTAGGCTCAACTTTATGAAACGAACGTCTTTTTTCTTCTTTCGAATGAATAGTATGTTTAAGTATGGCGGCAATTTCCTGTAATTTATTTATTTTCGACATCATCACACTCACTTCTAACGCAGGCAAATGGTCTCTGTTTGTAAATCGTTCAGAATGTTCAGCAATATTAGCCAATACTTGATTAAATTCTTTACGTAATTGTTCAATTTCCATAAGAGGAGAGTTTAAAAAGTGTTATTTTTGAAAACAAATTTAACAAGTTTAACGCATGTTTTTAGAAAATACTACAAATCCGATTAAAAAAAGAGGTTGGATAGAGGTAATTTGTGGCTCAATGTTCTCTGGAAAAACCGAGGAATTGATTCGTAGAATGAAACGTGCAAAGTTTGCAAAACAACAAGTAGAAATATTTAAACCCGAAATTGATACAAGGTATGATGCCGAAAAAGTAGTGTCGCACGATGCTAACGAAATTCACTCAACACCGGTACCTTCATCAGCCAATATTATTTTATTAGCCAACAATGTGGATGTGGTTGGTATTGATGAGGCTCAATTTTTTGATGAAGGCTTAGTTAATGTTTGTAATCAATTAGCTTCAAGCGGGGTTAGAGTTATTGTTGCTGGATTGGATATGGATTTTAAAGGCAATCCTTTTGGTCCAATGCCTGGGCTTATGGCGTGTGCCGAATATGTTACAAAAGTTCATGCTATTTGTATGAAGTGTGGCGAATTAGCTCACCACTCGCACCGAATGGTTGACGAAGAAAAGTTGGTTCATTTAGGCGAATTAGATGCTTACGAACCGTTATGCAGAAGTTGTTTTAATAACGCCAACAAAAAAGCAAGAAAATAAAAATAGACACGAATTACACCAATTTAAAACACCTTTAGTGTTTTTCTTAAAAAGTTAGTGTAATCAATGTTAACAGTGTGTTGAGTATAAATGAATTAGTGAAATTAGTGTCAAAAAAATTAAACTTATTAAAAAATTACATTACGATACCACCCTCGAAATCAATTCAAAAAACTTGATTTCTAACCTAAACTACTTTAGGTCTAAGCTACAGCCATCTACCAAAATTATGGTTATGGTTAAAGCTTATGGTTATGGTTTGGGCCCGGCAGGTGTTTCTAAATTAATGGAATCCCAAAAAGTTGATTATTTAGGTGTTGCCAATATTTTGGAAGGAGTTGAGTTACGAAAAGCAGGCATAACACTTCCTATCATGGTAATGAAACCCGAATTAGAAAGTTTTGATTTAATTATTGAACACCAACTAAGCCCGGTTATTTTTTCTTTTCATTCATTACATGCTTTAGTTAAAGCTTTAGATAAACATCCAGTAAAGTTTAAATCGTATTTAATCAACTTAAAAATAGATACAGGAATGCATCGTTTAGGATTTAATCCTGATGAAGTGCCTGAATTAATTCAGCAACTTAAAAACCATTCCAACATAAAAATTGAAGGTATTTTTTCCCATTTGGCGGCATCCGACCAACCAGAACATGATGAGTTTACACAACATCAAATTAACTTGTTTGATGAATTAATGGTAGCATTCGAAAAACAATTTACTTATAAATTTGATAAACACATTTTAAATTCAAATGGAGCATTACGTTTTCCAAAAGCTCAATATGACATGGTTCGTTTAGGAATAGGTTTGTATGGTTTTGTTTCCGATACAGCCGATGCCAAACACATTAAAAATGTAGCGGTTTTAAAAAGTAAAATTGCCCAGCTAAAAACCATTCCAAAAGGTGATACCGTTGGTTATGGACGAAGAGGGTTGGCTAAAAAAGAAATACAAATTGCTACGTTGCCAATTGGATATGCCGACGGAATTAGCCGAAGAATTGGTAATGGCAACTGGCAAATGAAAGTGAATGGTAAGTTTGCTCCAACCATTGGTACAGTATGTATGGACATGTGTATGATTGATGTGACGGGCATTAACTGTAAAGAAGATGACGAGGTGTATATTTTTTACGACCAAGCATCAACATTAAAGTTATCTAGTTTGCTTCAAACCATTCCCTACGAAATTTTATCATCTATCTCACCAAGGGTTAAGCGGTTTTTTTTAACTGGTAAAAAGTAATCACGAAGAATATCAGTAAGTTAAAAAATCTATTTACTATCATGTTTTTCAGCAATTTTTTAACTAAATTTGGATTCCTTATATACAATCTTAATTATTCACTAAATTTTAATACTATGAAAAAAATTACATTTTTAATGGCATTCCTTGCTCTATTAAGTTGGCAAGTAAATGCACAACAACCAGCTGGAAACTATGGTTTTACTGAATCTACTGAAGTGTATACCGCTGTTGTAGGTACAAATTCAACTGCAACTGGCGATGATGGAAGTCAAAATACTATCGCTTTACCTTTTACCTTTAAATTTGAAGGAGTAACTTATACTAATTTTAGTGTCAATACCAACGGTTTTATTCGTTTAGGCAATACTATTGCCGCATCTCCTTGGACTAATAGTTTAGGAAATACTGCTGCACAACGACCTCTTATTGCTCCATTTTGGGATGATAATCATAGAAATACTGGAGCTATTCAGTATGCTGTAACAGGCGTTTCTCCAAATCAAATTTTAGAAATCGGTTGGGATAACATTAATATTGGTGGTGGAGGAGCAACAAGTGCAACCTTGTTTGCTTCATACAAAATAAGATTATACGAAACTACCGATGTAATTGAATTTATTTATGGTTCAACTATGGCTAATGCGGGTGCATTAACTGCATCTGTTGGAATTAACGGTACCGCTACTTTTTTAAGTGTTACTCCAGCTGTTGCTTCAACAGTTTCTAATGCAACAGCAAATAATACCATTGCATCTACAACAGATTTAGTAGGTAAAAAATTTATTTTTACTCCTCCAGCACCTCCATCATGTTTAGCACCTTCTACGCTTAACGTAAGTACTCTTACACCAACATCTGCTAATTTAGGTTGGACAGAAAATGGTACTGCAACTACTTGGGATATTGAATGGGATACAACAGGTTTTACACCAGGAACAGGAACAATGGTTACTGGAACAACAACCAATCCTCATAATTTAACAGGGTTAACTGCCAATACTTCTTATAGTTTTTATGTTAGAGCAGATTGTGGGGGTTCAGATACCAGTGCTTGGGTTGGTCCTTTTAGCTTTACAACGCCTTGTGTAGCTGTAGTTGCTCCTTGGAATGAGGATTTTGAAAATGCAGGGGTAATTCCAAGTTGTTGGAAACAAGGGGTTACTAATGCAGAACCTTGGAGATTTTCAAATACTGGTGCTGGAAATCACATCGGTAATAATGGTTCAATTATAGGGACTACTTCAAGTAATGGATACTTTGCCTGGGTAGATGATTCTGCACCACAAAGTTTAACTACTACATTAGAAAGTCCACTAATTGATGTGAGTGCGTTATCAATTCCAGAATTGTCATTCTATTTAATAAGCAACAACGAAGGATTTACAAATGTTAATTTTTCTTTAAATGTGTGGGATGGTTCTACATGGAATGTAGGTTTTTATACTCACAATACAAATACTTTAGCCGGTGGATGGGAGCAAATAATGGTTGATTTATCTGCACTTACTATTACAGGTCCAATTCAATTAAGATTTATTGTTGATGAAACAAATGGCACTGATTTTTATGATGATGTGGCTATTGACGATGTAGATGTTCATGAAAAACCAGCTTGTATTGCTCCAACAGTATTAATAGTTTCAAATGTAACAACAACTAGCATCGATTTAGGTTGGACAGAAAATGGGACTGCAACAACTTGGAACATTGAGTGGGATACTACTGGTTTTACTCAAGGAACAGGAACTCTAATTACTGGTACAACAACCAATCCTCATAATTTAACAGGATTAACTGCTGCGACTACTTATCAATTTTATGTACAAGCAGATTGTGGTGGTTCAGGTACAAGTACTTGGGCTGGTCCGTTTAGTTTTACAACTCCTTGTAATACATTATCAGCACCATTTTTAGAAGATTTTGAATCGACAAGTAGTTCCTTATCTTGTTGGTCTCAAATACAAGAAGTAGGGGCTGGAAACTGGACATTTGCTACAGGTGCTGGTGGAGGAACAATCCTTGCTGCACAAAGCGGTACTCAAAATGCTCGTTTTGTATCTGCTTCACCTTCTGGAGGTGGAACACCAATTACAAAATTAGTAAGTCCAATACTTGATTTAACTACTTTAACAACACCTGAATTGACTTTTTATTATGGACAAGAAGATTGGGCTGGTGATCAAAATAAGTTAAAAGTTTATTACAGAATTAGCCCTTCTGACCCATGGGTAGAAATTTCTTATGATACTACTAATGTTGCTGCTTGGACTAAAGACACATTGGTATTACCAAATCCTTCAGCAACTTACCAAATTGCATTTGAAGGTATAAACAATTATGGTAGAGCAAATGTTATTGATGATGTTGAAATTAAAGAAGCACTGTTAGTATGTTCTATTCCATCTAATTTGACTGCTTTTAACATTACACAAACCTCTGCAATGTTAGATTGGACAGAAAATGGAACAGCAACTGAATGGAATATTGAGTGGGGTTTTCAAGGATTTGTATTAGGGACAGGGACTCCTGTACACGTATTGTCAAAACCTCATTTATTAAATGGGTTAATGCCATCAACACCTTATGATTATTATGTACAAGCTGATTGTGGTACAGATTCAAGTGCATGGGTTGGACCTTATACCTTTATGACTCCTCCTTGTATGCCAATTGGGTTAGAATTGGGTGCTGATACAACATTGTGCTCAACTCAATCATTAACTTTAAACGCTCCAACTGGAGGGCCTTATGGTTGGTCATGGTCAACAGGAGAATCTACTCCATCAATTGTTGTAGATACTACGAGTTTAGGTGGAAACGGAACGTATAATATTTCTGTAGCTATTATTGATTTTAGTACAACTTGTTTTTACAATGATAATATTAACGTAACGTTCTCTGTGTGTGTAGGATTAAATGAAGATGCTTCATCATTAGGTTTTATTGTTTATCCAAACCCAACCAATGGGTTATTTACAGTAATTACGCCTTCTGCTGAAAGAGCAACAATAGAGGTAGTTAATTTACAAGGTAAAGTGATTTTCAAAAACCTTCTTGCTTCTTCAAATCAACTAATTGATTTGAGAGAAAATGCTAAAGGTGTTTATTTCGTAAATATAACTACAGCTAATGGAGTTGAAGTACGTAAGATTGTTATTCAATAACATACAAAGTATTAAAGTGTTTAAAAGGCTTGGAGTTTTCTTCAAGCCTTTTTTGTTTTAGAAATAAATTAATGAGTTTATTTGCAATAACACCTTAACAAACACAATATGATTTCAAACAAACACATTTGGATTTTACTTTTAACTTGTTTGATAATGACTTTGTTCAGTTTTTATCTTCACATTGTACCAGGTACAAATACCATGATTAACTATGTTGGCGAAAATCAACCTAGAGATGAAAAATTTATAGTTACAGATGGATTTTTACCTTGGGCGGTTAATTATCACCATTTTTTGTTGGAGTTTAAAAAACGACCTATAGCGGTATTCCTTATGGAAAAATATGCTCAATTATTCAATGTGAGAATAAGTTTAGCTTATGTGTTTGTTAATTTTTTCTTTCTTTTTTTAGGTGGATTATTAATTTATTATTTATCGTACCAATATAAACTTAAGCACAACTTGGCAATTTTAAGTATGATATCTTATTTTTTAAGTTTTGCGATATTATTAGCCTATTCCATTCCCATTGCGACTCTTGATGAGCCTGTTCAGTATTTTTTTATTTTGCTTTCGTTTATTGCGTTAAATAAACAAAAAAACCTCGTGTTTATCATCTTTTTTACTTTGGCAATAATAACAAGAGAAACATCTCTATTGCTTCTGCCGATTATAGTTTTATTTTTTATGGATGTTGATTTAAAGAAACTGTTTCAACAAAAAAATAAGTTAGTTAAAGTTTGTATTACCAGTGGCTTACCTATTTTATTTTATGTACTTTATTCTGTTTGGTTTTACAAACAAAATCCTCAACTTATGCAGGAAACAGAAACCTTGCTTGGTCAAAAATTTCTGTATTATAAGACTAAAAATTTCTTAGATTTCGAAAATTCTATCAGAACAATTCTTTCAATAATTTCTGTGAATTTGGTGCCAATTTTTTTGATTTTTTATTACAAGACTAAACATCAATATACTGCTTTTGAATCAAAATTATTAATAGCTTTTTGGATTACATTTAGCATTAATTTTGTAATGGTAATGCTTTCTGCTTATGCCGAAGAAAGTAGAGTATTTACTTTGCCTTTTTTAATTTTATTTCCAATTTATGGAAAAATTATAGATGGTGTTATTCGATTTAACAAGCGATTTCTAACTTATTTAATCACCTGGAAGCCTATATTAATAATATTACTTACCGTAATTTTATCATGGCTACTATTTAAATTAGGATATAAATTAACCAACTTTAAACCACATGAGAATTTGAATTTATATGTCGAGTACAATACTTTGTCAGTTTTTTTTATTGTTTTAGTTCTGCTTTACAGTCGATTTTCGGCTATTCAAAAACCACAACAATAAAATGGTTAAATAACCAAAAAAGCTAATTAAAAACGAATAGAATAAAAAAGGAGAAGAGTATTCAAAGCTAATTTTACCTACTGAGTTTTTTGGGATTTCAACTCCCATTACCATTTCGTTAACTTTATGTACTGGGATTTCTTTTTCACTGTAAAATGCTTTCCATAAATGATGGTAGTTTTGGTTTAAAATCAACCATTGTGATACATTGGCGTCGTTATTAACTTGTGCCGAAAAATGGTTGTAACCAACAATTACGTTTTCAATGGTTGTACTCCCTTCAATAATTTGAATTTCAGATGGAGCATCCCAAATGAATCCTTTTTGCAAAGTATCATTAGTATGAAATTCTTTAGTAGGAAAAAACAACAATTCGTTTTCCATGTTTCTATCGAGTACACCATTTTCAATACTAGCATCAAAGCTATTAAAACGCATAGGGTTTTCGCCCACACTAGAAATGGTTTTGTTAAAAGTGGCAATGTTTTTCCAAATACCATTGGTTGACATTAAGCCTTGTGCATCATTTAAATTTTTAAAAGGTTCATGATTGTAATTTTGATTTATCTCATTGGGTAGAGAAAGAAAATAAACCTTTACATCTTCATGTAAAATATTGTAATGTATGGTTGTTGGAGCACTTAATCGGGTTTGAACACCTAAATCTAACACTAAAAAAAGCACCAATGTTGTGAACATTGAAAGTTTTGTTGTCGACTTAATTAAAAAAGTAAGCCATCCAATTATTAAAATAGCCATTAAATTGATAATTAAATGATTGTAAAAAGATGTGTTGGAGGATTCTTTTAGTGAACTAATTTGAATAAACGTTTCTTGGATTTGAGCTGTCGAAGTTTTTAAATAAGCAATAAAAATCAATAGCATTGATAGACCAACAAAAGCCCAAAGAACACTTTTTTCATTTTTTGTAAAAACACCCGTTGAAATGATTTTTTTTATGGAAAAACCAGCCAATAAAAGCATGCAAAACATGGCATATCCTCTAAAAAATGAAGGATGTCTAAACAATCCAAAACCAGGTAAATGATACAGGTATTTGTAGATAAAAAACTCATCGCCTAATGCAAAAACTAAAGAAATGATAATGCAAAGCAGCAAAGGAAAAAAATAACGGTTTCTATTTTTAAATTGAATAAGAGTAAAAATAAAACCTAAAAACCCAATTAAGCCTATGTATGCATTTCGAAGCGATAGGTCAGTTATTTTGAACCAATCACAATCTGAAATAACAGAATATGGAAACAAAAAAGAAATATAATCAGCAAATACAAATGGGTTTTGAATTAAAAAACCTTGATAGGCGAGCTTGTTGCCACGGTTAAAATAAGGAAAAAATTCTAAAAAAGATTGAATGTACGGCAATAATAACAATAGCATTGTGCAAACAAGAATAACTCCGCCAATAATCCCTTTTTTTATTGATGACAATTCACTTCTGGTATTCCAAAAAAAGTAAATGAACATTCCGATAAAAATATAGGCTAAAATAATGGTAAATGCGGGGCTGGCTCCAGTTACCAATAACGATACAAATACTGCTGCTGCCAAAATATATTTGTAATGTAGCGTTTTAAAAAACTTGAGTAAAGCAAAAATGCACCAAGGTAACCAAGCCACACCAATTAAAAATACCATCAGTTGTGATGAACCTACCATAAAACCAGAAAGCCCATAACTTAAACCTAAAATAAATGCCGTTTTTTTACAGTGATGAATATAGCTACTCAACTTATACATGCCAAGCCCTGCAATTAAATAGGTTAGTAATAATTCAATCATTAAGGAGGTGATGTCGTATTTTCCGAAAAGCATTAACAACCAAACTACTGGATACCAACAACCGCTTTGTAAATCAGCATAACCAAGATAACCAAATCGTTGAAAAGGATTCCAAAGAGGTAAATGCCCGTTCCATAAATAATCGCTAACAAAATAACGGTAAGGCAAATAACCATTAATGTTATCCCATTTTGGAATATAAATGAAAAGGCTTAACGGGTATAAAACGCCCAAAATAAGGAGTGCCAACAACAACGAATATTTATGTTGTTGAAAAAAGCAAGAAATAGTATAGATAAATATCGTACTCATTACTTGTAACAACGGTTTATTTTAAGAAGTTCGAAAGGGATTTTAATTAATGCCATTAAATTTAATTTTGAACCATTCACTTCTTTCCATTCCAATACAGGAATTTCAAGTACATTTTCTAAAACATTTTTTTTACCAACTTGTAATTGGTATCGAGCCAATAATTCAACATCAAAAATCCATTTCGTTTTAAATTGTTCTTTAAACAAACTTTCGATTAAATCGGCACTAAAAATTTTTGCACCACATTGCGAATCGTAAACAGGTAAATCTAAAATTATACTTGTAAATGTTGCAAAAATTCTACCAAAAATATGGCGTTTAGTTGAACGTTCAACAATTGAACCCAATCGTTTTAACCGTGATGCCATTACAATTTTGATAGAACTATTAAAAAATGAAATAAAACGAATGGATTCACTTAATGGAGTTGATAAATCGGCGTCCCAATATCCAACATAATCAAATTCTAAATTTTTACTATATAACATGCCTGTTCTCACTGCTTCAGCTTTTCCTACATTTTTAGACAAACTTAATATGATAATTTGAAGATGTTTTTCACTTAGTTTTTGAAGTAAAACAGAAGTATTGTCACTACTTCCATCGTTTACAAACAGTAAAGTAAAGTTTGGATTTTCTTTAACAAAATCTAAAAATTCTACTTCTAAAATCCTCTCCGATTCGTTGTAACAAGGAATTATTAGACAGCATTTTTGCATGAGTTTGTTCTGTAAATTAAAAAGAAACGAAGTTCCTTTTTTTATCTGTAAATCTAATTATTATTTTTACCAATCTAAATTAACCTCTTCTATTGGTGGATAAAAACTTGTTATATTACATTGCACTCACTACTATTCCAAACATTGGAAGTGTAACGGCTAAAAAATTGATTGCTTATACAGGTTCTGTTAACCAAATTTTTAGCGATAAAAAATCGGCTTTAGAAAAAATACCTGGAATAGGTATTGTTAATGCACAAAACATTATTCAAAACAAAGATTTTGCATTAAACTTGGCACGGCACGAATTATCTTTTATCGAAAAGCACAATGTTAAAGCTTACACTTTTTTAGAGGATAACTTTCCAAAACGATTAATACATTGCGAAGATGGACCGTTGGTTATTTTCTCGAAAGGGGAATTTAATTTTAATGTACAAAAAGTAATTAGTATCGTTGGCACTCGAAATGCTACCGATTACGGTAAAGATTTTTGTGAAAAATTAATAACCGATTTAGTTCCTCACCAACCGTTAATAGTAAGTGGATTGGCTTTTGGTATTGATATTTGTGCACATAAAGCTGCTCTTAAAAACCACTTACCAACCATAGGCGTTTTAGCTCATGGATTAGATAGAATTTACCCAACTGTACATACTGCTGTGGCAAAACAAATGATTCAAAATGGCGGGTTGGTTTCAGAATTTCGAAGTGGGACAAATCCTGATAGAGAGAATTTTCCAAAACGAAATAGAATTATTGCCGGGTTAGCTGATTTAACCATTGTAATAGAATCAAGCAATAAAGGAGGTTCATTAATTACCGCCGATTTAGCCAATAACTACAACCGAGACGTTTTTGCATTGCCAGGAAGAATTAACGATACCCAATCGGAAGGCTGTAATGCGTTGATAAAACAAAACAAAGCACATTTGATTCAGTCTGCCAAAGACATTGAATACATTATGGGCTGGAAAGCCGAAAAAACTATGAAAAACAATCAAACCAAGTTGTTTGTGGAATTAACTGGCAACGAAAAAATAATTTACGACATTTTAAATAACCAAGATAAAATTGCTATTGATGACATTGCTTTGTTGGCAAAATTTCCCATGAGTAAAACGGGTTCTATTTTATTAGAGATGGAGTTTAAAAACTTGGTAAAATCGTTGCCTGGTAAGATGTTTAAATTGTGTTAGAATTAACCTAGTTTCTCTAAATAATGAAAATCAATGCCGTAAGTTTGTTTTACAGCATCAATTTTTTCAGTAATTTCGGTTGGGTTAATTTGTTTATTCGTTTTTGTTCCAACCAACATTATATTTTTTCTGGTGTGTTCGTTCGATACAAACTCAAAAATGTGAGCATCGTATTGGCGTTGCTCCATAATTAAAGCTCGAAGAGTGTCTGTTACCATTTCGTATTGACGCTCTTTAAAAATACCGTATTTTAAAATCGGATTTTGAGGTATTGAACCTTTTAATTGCTGACGAATTTGTTTATGGCAGCATGGAGCAGTTACAATTAATGTCGCATGGGCTTGCATTCCTTTAAAAATAGCGTCGTCGGTTGCAGTATCGCAGGCGTGTAAAGCGATTAAAATGTCAATTTTTTTAGCTTTGTATTCGTCAATGGTTTTGTTTTCGAAAGTTAAGTTTTCAAACCCACATTGTTTTGCTGTAGTGTTGCAAAAATCTACCAATTCTTTTCTGGATTCTATACCCAAAACAGTGGCTTCCATTTTACGTTGATTTACTAAAAAATCGTACAAAGCAAACGTTAAATAACCTTTGCCAGCACCCATATCAACTACTCTTAGTTTTTTAGGGAGTTCTGTGTTTTTTAGTAAGCTGTCAATAATTTCGAGGTACTTGTTTATTTGTTTAAACTTATCTGCCATTTTTGGAATAACCAAACCATTTTCGTCGGTAACTCCAAGTAACTCCAAATATTTCCCCAATTTGGCTCTTCCAACTTTTGGTTTATCGTGGCTAACTGGTGGTTTTTGCTCAAAACTTGCAGCAGTTGTTCGAGTGCTTGCTTTTCCTTTTTTAGAAAATTGAAGAGTAAAATCCTCCTTTAAAGTAAAAAGGATGGCTACTTTAAATTTTTGGTTGAGAAATTCTTTAAGTAAAATTTCAATTTCGACTAACGAATAGTTTTTAACCTGATCGTTGGTTTGGTAATGATAAGTACACGAAAAAACCAACTCGTTTTTAATTTCAACCAAACGAATGTATAAGTTTAATAAACCATCGCTTTTAAAAGCTGGTTTACTTAAAGTTATTTTTACAAAAGTGTTGTCATTAAAACTTGCAGTAAGCTTGTCGAGAAATAGATTAAGTTCATTCATTAGACAAAGGTAAACAAGTTTTCCCTTCTTCGTTTGCCGCTACAAGCTCATTTAATTTATTATTTTTGAAAACGAAAAGACAACCATATCTATGCAAGAATTAATACAACAAATTATTGACAACCCATACGCTTCATTAGCGATAATTGGAAACTTAATTATTATTGAAAGTTTGCTTTCGGTAGATAATGCTGCTGTACTTGCTACCATGGTAAGAGATTTGCCCGAAAACCAAAAAGTAAAGGCACTAAAATATGGTATTTGGGGAGCGTATTTTTTTAGAGGAATTGCTATGCTTTTTGCCTCTTTTTTAATCAAAATTTGGTGGTTAAAAACTTTGGGAGGTATTTACTTACTTTACCTTGTTTTTGATTACTGGAAAGGAAAACAAACCAGAACCAAAAAAGATGATATTTTGGATAAGAATAGCAATTGGTTGTATCGCGTAACGGTTGGTACCATAGGTAATTTTTGGGCAACAGTATTTCTTGTTGAGTTGATGGATATGGCGTTTTCTATCGACAATGTTTTTGCTGCAGTTGCTTTTAGTCCCAACATTATATTGGTTTGTGTAGGTGTTTTTATTGGTATTTTGGCTATGCGTTTTATTGCACAATGGTTTGTAAAATTAATGGCAGCATATCCTTTTCTCGAAAATGCTGCCTTTATTGTTATAGCCATACTTGGCACCAAATTAACGCTTTCGCTCTACGAGCATTTTTATCCCGAAGCAGCATTTACCAAATTTTTAACCGGCCATTATGCCGATGCTGGTATTTCGTTGCTAACAGCTTCTATATTTTTTGTACCTATTTTAACCAGTATGTTTTTTAATTATCCAAAAAAGAAGAAACATTAAATTTGTTTGTAGTTTAATTAATTGGTATCCCATTTGTTTTACCCCTTAAGACCTAAGCTTTAAAGAGCGAAGAGGAGAGTTGTTTAGGTCATGAAAATCGTTATTTTTGTAATTATGATAACCTATCACTAAGTTCTATGTTATTATGCCAACGCATCAGCTAAATGATTATAGAGCTTGGAGGCTAAAAAAACTACAAAGAGTTTGTAAAGAAGCAAAGCCCCAAAAACCATTGGGGCTTTGCTTCTTTGATTTTAGAAAATCTGAGCCAAGAAATAACTAAAAACTATTACTTTTGATTTTATGAATGTAAGTTTTAAACCCATCGAAAAAAATGATTTAGCTGAAGTTACAGCTATTTACAATTATTATGTAAAAAACTCTACTGCTACATTTCACTTGGAGAAGGTTACTGAACAAGAAATGGAGCAAACGCTGTTGTTAAATCATCCTGTTTATAAATCGTTTGTGATTTTGGCTGACAACAAAACTGTAGGATTTTGCTACATGGGGCAGTTTAGAAAAAAAGAAGCTTACGATATTTCTGCCGAAGTTACTTTATACATCAAACACGATTTTACTGGCAAAAAAATTGGAGTTCAGGTACTCGATTTTATGGAAAAAATAGCCAAAGAAGTGGGCATTAAAAACTTGGTTGGTGTAATTACTTCCGAAAACTCGGGCAGTTTAAAATTGTTTGAACGTTGCGGTTATTTTAAATGCGGGCACCTCACAAACATTGGTATAAAATTCGGAAGAGCATTGGATGTAATTTCTTATCAAAAGGAAATATAACATGGACTACCTACCACTTTTTGGTTCAGTTTTATTAATCCATTTAATGGCGGTAATGAGCCCTGGGCCAGATTTTATTATGGCTTTGCGAAACTCGTTAACCTATTCTCGAAAAACAGGAATTTATACAGCCATTGGTTTCGGTTTAGGTATTGGTGTTCATGTGTTGTATTGTGTTTTTGGTTTGGCTTTACTTATTTCTACATCAACCATTGCCTTTAATATCATTAAGTATTTAGGAGTTGCTTATTTAACATATATTGGAGTACTATCCATTGTTTCAAAAAGCACTCACATTGAAGTTGGAAAACAACATCATTTAACTGACATTAGTGCATTAAAAGCCATTCGAATGGGTTTTTTAACCAATGTGTTGAACCCAAAAGCGACGTTATTTTTTTTAAGCTTATTTACTTTTGTTATCGGGCCAAAGGTGCCAACTTCTATAGCTATGTTTTTAGGCGTATTAATGATGATAAACACCACCATTTGGTTTAGCTTAGTTGCACTATTTTTTACACAATCCAAGATTAGAGCACTATTTGACCGTTACCAAAAAACATTTAATGTTATCTTTGGACTATTATTAATTACTATTGCTATTAAAATTGTATTTACTTAAAACTCAAAAATTCATGAAAAATCTACTTATTGTTGTAACAATTTTGTTCGCCCATACTTTTTTAACTGCCCAAGACATGAAACAAAGTATTCATCAATTTAAAGTAACCGATTTATATGGAACTGAATTTGATTTCAGCACACTAAAAGGCAAAAAAGTAATGGTGGTAAACACCGCTTCGGAATGTGGTTTAACGCCACAATACGAACAATTGCAAGCAGTTTACGAAAAATTCAAAGACAAAAACTTTGTAATAGTTGGGTTTCCTGCCAACAACTTTGGAAATCAAGAACCTGGTAACGACAAACAAATTGCTGAGTTCTGCAAAAAGAATTTTGGAGTTACTTTTCCCATGATGAGCAAAATATCGGTTAAAGGTGATGATATGCATGAAGTATATCAATTTTTAACAAAAAAAGCTAAAAATGGGCTAGAAGATTCAGAAGTATTGTGGAATTTCCAAAAATACTTGTTAGACGAAAATGGTTTTTTAGTAAAAGTAATTTCTCCAAAAATGTTGCCTAATGATGCTGAAATTTTAAAGTGGATTGAAGGGAAATAAATTTCTACAATACCAAATACAACAAATGCCCAATATAAAAGTACAAGAAAGTGCCAAAAATATCGTTAGTTGTAGAAATAAATGGACCAGTAGCTAATGCGGGGTCGACTTTATATTTATGAAGCAAAAGAGGAATAACAGTTCCGAAAATTCCAGCAAAAAATATAACTGACAATAAAGCAATGCTAACAGTTAAAGAAATGGTCCAATTGATACCATTTTCGCTTGGAAACAAAACATTAAACAAAAAAATTAATCCAGAACAAATAATTCCGTTGGTTAAACCAATTAACATTTCTTTTAAAAGTTTAGTCCAAACCCCTGTTAATCCTAATGATTTATTTGCCAGACCCTGAACAATTAAGGCTGATGATTGCACTCCAACATTACCACCCATACCAGCAATAAGGGGAATAAAAAAAGCCATTTCAGGGTGTATTTGAATTTGGGATTCATACGTTCCAATAATCTTAGAACTTATAATTCCACCTATTAAACCTACTAAAAGCCATGGTAAACGGGCTCTTGTTTGTAGCCAATTGTTGTCAGAATGCTCAACATTTTCTGATAACCCAGAAGCCATTTGATAATCTTTTTCAGCTTCTTCTTTTATCACATCAACAATGTCGTCAATGGTAATTCGACCCAATAAACGACCAATTTCATCCACTACAGGAATTACAACCAAATCGTATTTTCCCATAATTTGACCAACTTCTTCATCATTTAAATCGGCTTTTACAGAGATAATATTATCGTTATAAATATCTCTAACTTTTTTATTATCAGGAGTAAGTAGTAAACGTTTTAACGAAATAATTCCTTGCAGTACGTTTTTATCATCAACAACATATACGGTATAAATAGTGTCAACCTCTTGTGTTTGTCTTCGAAGCTCATTAATACAGGTTTTGATGTCCCAATTAATGTTCACTTTTACCAACTCTTTTGCCATTAAACCACCCGCTGTATCTTCAGGATAATTTAACAAGTCAATAATATGGCTAGCTTGTTCAATATCAGCAATGTGCGATAATACTTCACGTTTTTTATCGTCTGACAATTCACCAATTAAATCGGCTGCATCATCAGAATCCATGTTGTCGATAAACTGCTTGGCAATTTGTTCGGATGATAAGGATTTTAAGAAACGTTCTCTGACATCTTCATCCAATTCAACGAGTACATCGGCAGCTTGTTCTTCGGTTAAAAATGGGTAAAAAGCGATGGCTTCTTCAAGCGATTGTTCGTTAATTATTTCAGCAATATCTACGGGACGTAAATCTTCAATTAACTCCAATATCAACGCCTCATTCTTGCTTTCAACAGCAGAATTTAAGTTGGCTAAAAATTGTTTGGTTAATTCGAATTGCATGATTCCTAGTTTTTAGGAAGTGGCAAAGCTACAAAATTAATACGAAGTTTTGTTAAGCATTCCTTAACTCTTTGTAGGCTCAAGCATATTAGTGATAGAAATAAATTGCTCCACCGAGAGTTGTTCAGGTCTTAAATCAAAAATGGCTAAGGCAATGGTATTTTCGGTTAAATACGGACGTAATGAATTACGTAATGTTTTCCGTCGTTGATTAAACGCTGTTTTGACCACTGTTTTAAAAAAAGATTCGTTACAAGCTAGTTTTTCTAACTTGTTTCGAGTTAAGCGAATTACTCCAGATTTTACTTTTGGAGGTGGGTTAAATACATTTTCGTTTACAGTAAACAAATATTCGATATCATAAAAAGCTTGTAAAAGTACACTGGTAATGCCGTAAACTTTGCTCCCTGGAGGTGCCGCAATTCGTTCGGCAACTTCTTTCTGAAACATTCCAACCACCTCAGGAATTTGATCTTTAAAATCCAACACTTTAAAAAGTATTTGTGTGGAAATGTTATAAGGAAAATTTCCTATTACTGCAAAAGGGTTGTTATTGGTGATAAGGCTGATGTCCATAGCTAAAAAATCGCCATAAATAAAGTTTTTCTCTAGCGTAGGAAAATGTTTTTTAAGATATGTAATCGAATCAAAATCAATATCAATCGGGTAAAGCGTAAAATTAGTGTTATCTTTTAAAAACTGAGTTAAAACACCCATTCCAGGACCAATTTCTACCACGTACTTATAGTTTTGATACAAAGTAAGAGCCTCAGTAATTTGTTTAGCAATACTTAAGTCGGTTAAAAAATGTTGACCTAAATGTTTTTTTGCTTTCACATCATCTTTAGATCTTTCCTCACTCCGTTTAAAAGTGGAAGTTTTTTCTAAATTTTGGTTTCTATTGTGTTTTTTGAATTTCATCCCGATAGCTATCGGGACAAATATAATTAATACTTTCGCGTTGTTTATATAAAGTAACGAAAAGCTTTACGATGAGGTTTTTTAGTTTTTTGATTTTCCTTTTTTTTACCCAACCCTTGTTGGCTAATCAGTTTCGGCAGTTGGTTGATGCTTCAATTCAAGAAGTTGGTGTGGTAAATGTAAATCAATTAAAGTCAAACCAGCTCGCTGTTGCCATGCCTTTTTCCAAAGAAATCATTTTAAACCCCGAACAAATCCGTCAACTGACGGATGAAGAACAAGTGGTGGTTAAAATAGAATTGGTGTATACTAAATACCGCACATCGCCAGCTTTCGACCAAAAAATACTTAATTATAACAGATTAATTGAGCTTAAAAAAGTGCTTCCCAATTTGTTTAAAACCCCTTTGTGGGATTTCGATTTAATCAGTCAAACCAATGGAAATTCACGAGAGGAATGTAACCCCATGTTTCATGGATTTATCATCACTTTTCGTCCAAATTCTTCTCCAAATATACTTGCTCAAGAAACGGAATATTTAGAAAAAGTAGTCAAACAACTTCTTAAAAACAGTAAAAACGATGCTGTTCCAGATAGATTAGCGTTCGATTTAAAAACTCGTTGGGACGATAGAATCGGTTATGTACACGATACCATTTGGAAAATAAACGAAGAAGAACAAATTCCTCCACCCGATTTTTTATACGACCAATCGCTTTACAAAGATTCGACGGTAATTAATGCTTTTGCTAGAAATACAACTTGGAAAAACTTTATTGTAGTTACCGATGTAACAGGAAGTATGTCTCCTTACATTGCTCAAGTTTTTGTTTGGTTAAAGGAGCAAGCAGAAAACAATACTGCCAAATATTTTGTGTTTTTTAATGATGGAGATAACAAAGAAGCTCGACAAAAAAAACCGCTTAAAACCGAAGGAATTTATGGCTGTGCAAACAATGGATTGGAAGCTGTGATGCAAAAAGCGGCTTTATGCATGAAAAAAGGTTCGGGTGGTGGTGAAGGTTTAGAAAATGATGTGGAAGCCATATTGTTTGGTTTACAGGAGTTTCCTGATGCAGACGAAGTTATTTTGATTGCCGATAATTACGAAAGTATGCGTGATTACCAGTTTTTAGAAGAAATTAAAAAACCCGTTCGAATTATTATCTGTGGTGCAAAAGCAAGGGTAAATATTGAATATTTAGATTTGGCAAGAATAACGAAAGGTTCTTTACATACCACTAAATCGGATGTGTTAAATTTACAAAAAGTTCAAAAAAGTCAAACCATTACCATTGATGGACAATCGTATTTATTTTATAACGAAAGGTTCAATTTTGTTTATTAAAATGAGTATAAATCACTTTTTCTATTTAGAACCATTCTAAATAAAAAAAACATGATTTTTTACATTGTTTCAAGTTATACAATGTATAAATTTGACCTCTCAATTTAAACATTTTTAAACTAAAATTATGAGTCAAGGATTTTCAAAATCTTCAGTAGGAAGAAAAATTTTGATGGCCCTTTCAGGGTTTTTCTTGTTGTTATTTTTATTTCAACATTTTATCATCAACCTTCTATCTGTAATTAGTGCTGATGCATTTAATAATGTATCCTTTTTTATGGGGACAAACCCATTGGTGCAATATGCCATACAGCCCATATTGTTGTTTGGTATTATTTTCCATTTAATCATGGGAATTACGTTGGAACTAAAAAACAAAAGTGCTCGACCGATTCAGTATGCTATGAGTAAACCCAACGAAAACTCTTCTTGGATGAGTAGAAACATGGTAATAACAGGTATTATGGTATTGTTGTTTTTAGCACTACATTTTTACGATTTTTGGATTCCAGAAATCAAAACCAAATTTATCGAAGGTAACATGAGTGGTTTAAACGAAAGCGGCGAATTACGTTTCCACGAAGAACTTTTACATAAGTTTACCGACCCCATCAGAATAGGGTTGTATGTTTTATCGTTTGTGTTTTTATCATTACACTTAATGCATGGTTTTCAATCAGCTTTTCAATCGGTTGGTTTTAATCACAAAAAATATACTCCAGCAATTAAAATGCTCGGTAAATTATATGCAATTGGTATCCCTTTAGGATTTATTTTTATTGCATTGTTTCATTATTTCAATCACACACATTAATCTATTTTAATTATGTCAAAATTAGATTCTAAAATACCAGCAGGTTCAATTAAAGATAAATGGACCAATTATAAAAACCACATCAACTTAGTAAATCCAGCCAACAAACGTAATATTGATATTATCATTATTGGAACTGGTTTAGCTGGAGGTTCAGCAGCTGCAACTTTAGCAGAACAAGGTTACAATGTTAAAGCATTCTGCTATCAAGATTCGCCTCGTAGAGCCCACTCTATTGCGGCTCAAGGTGGTATTAATGCGGCAAAAAATTATATGGGTGATGGTGATTCAACCTATCGTTTGTTTTATGATACTGTAAAAGGTGGTGATTATCGTTCACGTGAAGCCAATGTTCACCGTTTAGCTGAGGTTTCGGCAAATATTATTGACCAATGTGTGGCTCAAGGTGTGCCATTGGCAAGAGATTATGGTGGATTGTTAGACAACCGTTCTTTTGGTGGAACATTAGTCTCTAGAACCTTTTACGCTAAAGGTCAAACAGGACAACAATTGTTGTTAGGAGCATATTCTGCCATGAACCGTCAAATTGCTCGTGGAAAAATACAAATGTTTAATCGCCATGAAATGTTAGATGTGGTGATTGTTAATGGAAAAGCTAGAGGTATTATTGCTCGTGACATGGTTACTGGTGAAATTGAACGTCATTCAGCACATGCAGTGGTTATTGCTTCTGGTGGTTATGGAAACGTTTACTATTTATCAACCAATGCGATGGGCTCTAATGCTACTGCTGCTTGGAAAGCACATAAAAAAGGGGCGTTTTTTGCAAATCCATGCTTTACACAAATTCATCCTACTTGTATTCCTCGTTCGGGTGATTATCAATCCAAATTAACCTTAATGTCAGAATCATTGAGAAATGATGGACGTATTTGGGTGCCTAAAAAAATAGAAGACGCCAAAGCAATTCAACAAGGAAAATTAAAACCTGTTCAGATAGCCGAAGAAGATAGAGATTATTACTTAGAAAGAAGATATCCCTCGTTTGGTAATTTAGCACCACGTGATATTTCTTCTCGTGCAGCTAAAGAACGTTGTGATGCTGGTTATGGCGTTAATGCTACTGGAGAGGCTGTTTATTTAGATTTTTCAACGGCTATCAATCGTTATGGGAAAGAAAAAGCTCTTATTTTAGGAATTCACAACCCAACAAAAGAGCAAATCATCGAATTAGGTGAAAAAGTAATCGAAGAGAAATACGGAAACTTGTTCCAGATGTATGAGAAAATCATTGATGAGAATCCATACAAAACACCAATGATGATTTATCCGGCAACACATTATACGATGGGTGGACTATGGGTAGATTACAATTTAATGACCACTGTTTCGGGTATGTATTGTATTGGAGAGGCTAATTTTTCTGACCATGGAGCAAACCGATTAGGTGCCTCTGCATTAATGCAAGGATTAGCTGATGGTTATTTTGTACTTCCTTATACCATTGGTGATTATTTAGCACCAGATATTAAAACTGGAGCAATTCCTACAAATACAGCTGAGTTTGATGAAGCGGAAAAAGCGATTAAAGAAAAATTAGAATTTTTCATCAACAATAAAGGAAGTCACTCTGTAGATTATTTCCACAAAAAGTTAGGAAAAATTATGTGGGATAAAGTTGGAATGGGAAGAACAATTAAAGGCTTGGAAGAAGCCATTGTTGAGATTCAAAAAGTACGTGAGGAGTTTTGGAAAGACGTTAAAGTTCCAGGAATTATGAATGAACTGAATCCTGAATTAGAAAAAGCGATGAGAGTAGCCGACTTCATGGAATTAGCAGAATTATTTGCAAAAGATGCATTAAATCGTAATGAATCATGTGGTGGTCATTTCCGTGAAGATTTCCAAACCGAAGATGGTGAAGCTTTAAGAGACGATGTTAATTACGCCTACGTTGCTGCTTGGGAATATACTGGAAAACCAAGTGAAGCAATTTTACACAAAGAAGAATTAAAATTTGAAGAGTTAGAATTTAAAACTCGTTCCTATAAATAGAAAGTTATGAATATGAATTTAACACTAAAAATTTGGCGTCAGAAAAATGCTCAAGAAAAGGGTAGAATAGTCGAATATAAAGTAACCAATATTTCCGATCACATGTCGTTTTTGGAGATGTTAGATGTGCTTAACGAAGATTTAGTTAATAAAAATGAAGAGCCTGTTGCTTTTGATCATGATTGCAGAGAGGGTATTTGCGGAACATGTTCTTTACACATTAATGGTGAGGCTCACGGACCAGATAGAAACGTGACTACCTGTCAGTTACACATGCGAATGTTTAAAGATGGACAAACCATTTACATTGAACCGTGGAGAGCAAAAGCTTTACCAGTAATAAAAGATTTAATTGTAGATAGAAGTGCCTTAGAAAGAATTCAACATGCTGGAGGATATATCTCTGTAAATACTTCAGGTAATACACAAGATGCTAACGGTATTCTTATCCGTAAATCTGATGCTGATAAAGCGATGGATGCAGCTTCATGTATTGGTTGTGGTGCATGTGTGGCAACCTGTAAAAACTCATCAGCCATGTTATTTGTAGCTGCTAAAGTTTCTCAATTTTCTTATTTACCTCAAGGACAAATTGAACGAAAAGAGCGTGTAATGAACATGGTTGAACAAATGGACAAAGAAGGTTTTGGTAACTGTACCAACACTGGAGCTTGCGAAGTGGAATGTCCAAAAGGAATATCTTTAGAATTTATTGCCCGAATGAATAGAGAATATTTGGGAGCCAAAATAGTTTCTGAAAAATAGGTTATAAAAAAATTGTCCGAAGACCGAAGATGGAAGACCGAAGTGCTTCCGTCTTCGGTCTTCGGACTTCCTGCCTTTTTTTAAC
>CAYJMI010000037.1:24348-29295 GCA_964371285.1 uncultured Vicingus sp.
CCACTTTGCCCCCCCGACGTTGACCGCTCTGGGGTGTGCGCACTTCCTGCCTTTTTTTAACTATTCCATAAAATACAAAATAATACCCCCAATAATAAACACCACTATTATCAATAAATATTGCCAAATATCTAAAAAGTAAGGATAGTATTCGCTCCAAAGTTTTTTAAACCCCATCGTTTCTTGAATTTATCCGACAAAGTTATTTCTAATGAATTTGAAAAGGGTAACTTTATGAAATAAATATTTACATATGAAAAAAACACTCATTTTAGGTGCAAGTTCAAATCCCGAACGATATGCTTATAAAGCAACCGTAAAACTGGCTAAACATGGTCATGAAGTTGTTCCTGTAGGCTTAAAATTAGGCAACATTGAAGGACATGAAATTCTAATTAATACTCCATTAATAAAAAATATTGATACCGTTACCCTTTATGTTGGACCTCAAAATCAACCAATGTATTACGATTATATATTAAACCAAATTCACCCAAAACGAATTATTTTTAATCCAGGAACCGAAAACCCTGAATTGGAAAAATTGGCTAATGAACAGGGAATTGAAACAGAAGTTGCTTGTACGCTGGTATTGTTATCGTTGGGAGAGTATTAAAATCATCAAAAAACAGATTTTTATGGAATAGTAATTAATGAATCATCTACTTGTCAAAAAAGTAAATTATTCATTTAAAAATTACAACCATGAAAACAACAAAAATACAAAAATTCCTTGCCGTGCTGCTCGGAATTATCTTTATGAGCATTATCAATTATGCAAATGCTCAACAAACCACCAAAGCAATTTTAAAAGGTATTGTTACTGAAAACAATACCAAAAATCCATTGTCAACAGTGAGCGTAATATTAAAAAATGCTGAAGGAAAATCCATCAAATCTACTGTAACGGGATTAAATGGAAATTATGAATTTACAACGTTAAACTCAGGAAATTACTCCATAACTTTTACCCTTTCGGGTTATAAAACCGTAACCAAATCTGCCATTTTGCTTAAACCATCAGAAACTAAAATTTTAAACATTGCTCTTGAACAAAATGCTCCGCTCAAGTTAGTTGATGAACTTAAAGAAGAAAAAAGTTTAGAAAATATTACTAAAACTAAAACAAGAGCTAAAAAAGATGTTAACCAACAAGAATACTACCCTGCCTCTATCGCTACAGGAGCAGTAGGTTTCTCCAACCAAAGTTACGCCGAAGATTTTAACACCGAAGCATACAGTCCAATTACCGAAAACGATTTTAAAAATGCGTTATTGAATCCACTTTCAACATTTTCAATTGATGTTGATGCAGCTTCATACTCCAATGTTCGTCGGTTTATTACCAACGGACAAAACCCACCAGCTGATGCCGTTCGAATTGAGGAAATGATTAATTATTTTAATTATGATTATCCACAACCCAAAGATGAACATCCGTTTTCCATCACTACTGAAATGAGTGATTGCCCTTGGAATACAAAAAACAAACTCATACACATTGGTTTACAAGGTAAAAACATTGATTTAAGCGAATTGCCCAAAAACAATTTGGTGTTTTTGGTTGATGTTTCGGGTTCAATGGATTCGCCAAATAAATTGCCCTTGTTAAAAAAATCGTTTAATCTTTTGGTAGATAATTTAAGAGAAAATGATAGAGTTGCTATTGTAGTTTATGCTGGTGCAGCAGGTTTGGTATTACCTTCAACATCAGGAAGCGACAGAGAGAAAATTTTAGAAGCCTTAAATAATTTAATTGCTGGTGGCTCAACAGCTGGTGGTGCAGGTATTAAATTGGCGTATAAAATAGCACAAGAAAATTTTATACAAGGAGGAAACAACCGAATTATTTTAGCTACCGATGGCGATTTTAACATTGGTGCAAGTAGCGATGGTGAAATGACTAAATTAATTGAAGATAAAAGAAAATCGGGAGTGTATTTAACGTGTTTGGGTTTTGGTATGGGCAATTACAAAGATTCTAAAATGGAAACCCTTGCCGATAAAGGAAATGGAAATTATGCCTACATTGACAATATTTTAGAAGCCAAAAAAGTGTTGGTTACCGAAATGGGCGGAACTCTTTTTACCATTGCTAAAGACGTAAAACTGCAATTGGAATTTAATCCAAACAAAGTAGAATCGTACAAATTAATTGGCTACGAAAACCGTTTGTTGAATTCAGAAGATTTTAACGACGACACCAAAGATGCTGGCGAATTGGGGGCAGGACACACAGTTACAGCCTTGTACGAAATTGTTTTAAAAGGCGATGGAACTGCTCCGTCTATTGACCCACTTCGTTACCAAAACTTAACCGAATTAGTTCCTAAACCATCCAATAACGAGTTGTTAACCGTTAAATTCCGTTACAAAAAACCTAATGAAGAAACCAGTCAGTTAATCGTAAATCATTTAACGGATAAATCCATTCCACTTGCTAAAACCTCAGAGAATTTTAGATTTTCTGCCGCTGTTGCCGAATTTGGAATGTTGTTGAGAGATTCGAAATACAAAGCCAATGCAACCTACAAACAAGTAGTAGAATTAGCAAAAGCAAGTAAAGGAACCGACGAACATGGCTATAGAGCCGAATTGATAAGGTTGGTAGAAATGAGTGAGATGCAAGCAAGTGCGTTTTTAAAAGAAGAATAGTAGGTTAAAAACCACACCACTTATCAACCTTTAAGCCTCCATTTTAATTAATGGAGGTTTTTTATGTTCTGTATCATAATAATAAATCAAAATAAAATACCTAATATATTGTAATTTAAAGTATAATAAATTGAATTCATGTGTTTTATCAACATAATAGAAACTTTGTTAAAAAACTGTACGTAAAAATACTCAAGTTTACACCAACCGTGTTCTTTCACTTACTAATTAATACTTAAAGCCATGAACCGAATTTCCATTCTTCAAAGGCTAAAATTACTCACAGTTGTTTTAGCTGCCTTACTTACCAGTGGCAATCTTTTTGCCACGCACGCCCAAAGTGCTGACATTACTTATCAATGCTTAGGCGGCAATCAATATCAAATACAAGTATCTTTTTATAGAGATTGTGCTGGTGTTGCTGCTCCAAATACTGTTGCTGTTAATCTTTTTTCTGCAACTTGTAATCAAAATTTTAACATTACCTTAAACAAAATACCTGGAACTGGAGTTGATGTTACTCAAGTTTGTAGCACCATTAACACGCAATGTAATGGAGGAACTTATCCAGGTGTTCAAGAATATATTTATCAGGCAGTTGTTACCCTTCCAGCACAATGTACCGATTGGGTTTTTAGCTTTTCGTTGTGTTGTAGAAACAATGCCATCAATACCATTAATACTCCTGGTAGTGAAAATATTTATGTTGAGGCTGAATTAAATAACCTTGATTTTCCGTGTAATAGTTCTCCAAGTTTTTCAAATCCACCAGTTTCTTATCCTTGTATTGGGCAAACCTCTTGTTTTAACCATGGAGCAATTGATGTTGATGGAGATTCGTTGTATTACTCACTTTTACCACCGGCAACTAGTGCAACAACCACAGTAACTTATATAGCTGGTTATTCTGCCACACAACCTTTAATTTCTAGTCCGTTAATTAGTTTTAATCCAAACACTGGTGATATTTGTATGACTCCAACCCTGCTTGAAGTAACTGTTTTAGCGGTTAGAGTAGAAGAATGGCGTAATGGAGTGTTTGTTGGTAGTGTTATTCGTGATATTCAATTGAGAACGGTTTTATGCAACAATACGTTACCAACTGTTTCAGGAATTGATGGAACTGGACAGTTTTCTACAACTGCTTGTGTGGGTTCAAATTTATCATTTACTATTCCTTCACAGGATGTAGATGCTGGTCAAACTGTTACCTTAACTTGGAACAACGCCATATCTGGAGCAACATTTACATCAAACAATTTACAAATTCCTACAGCAACATTTAATTGGACTCCAACCTTAGCAGATGTTAGTACTGTTCCTTATTGTTTTACGGTTCAAGTTAAAGATAATAATTGTCCTTTAAATGGAGTTCAGGTGTATTCGTTTTGTATAACTGTTTCTGCTTTAAACATTACAACAAGTTCAACAACGGCTAATTGTGGAGCATCCAATGGTTCAGCAACAGTTTTAGTATTAAATGGAACAGCACCTTATACCTATCAATGGTCGCCAAGCGGAGGAAACAATGCTACAGCAAATGGATTACTTGCAGGAAATTATATGGTATTGGTTACAGATGCTGCTGGTTGTTCAGCTAGCCAAACAGTTACTATCGGAAGTGGTGCTGCACCTGGAAACATTATAATTTCTTCTACCAATGTTTCTTGTTTTGGTGCAAGTAATGGAACTGCTCTGGCAAATGCTAATGGAGGTCAGCAACCTTACACCTACTTATGGTCGAATGGAGCAACAACCGATTTTATTCAAAATTTAGCTCTTGGAATCTATCAAGTAACAGTTACCACAGCAAACGGTTGTGTTACCATAGCATCCGTAACTATTACAGAGCCTTTATTGCCTTTAACAGCAGCAATTTCAACTACACCAGTAACCTGTTTTGGAGGGAATAATGGTACAGCAACAATTGTAGCTTCTGGAGGAACACTTCCTTACCAATACAGTTGGAATACTACTCCAATTCAAACCACATCAACAGTTATTAATTTAACCACCAATAATTATGGTGTTACGGTGACGGATGCAAATGGATGTAATACTGTTGGAGAAATAATGGTAACTCAGCCTACTGCTTTATCGTTGACATTACTAAATCAACAAAATATTTCTTGTTTCGGAGTAAACGATGGTGTGTTAAGTGTAAATGTAAATGGAGGAACTGCTCCTTATCAGTACAATTGGAATGGTGGCTCTTTGCCAAATACTACAACTATTAACAATTTAACTTCTGGTAATTATAATTTAATAGTAGTTGATGCAAACGGTTGTACT
>CAYJMI010000038.1:0-29114 GCA_964371285.1 uncultured Vicingus sp.
CCGAATCGGTAAGTGAAAGCGTTTGGTAGGCTGCTTTAATATCTTCTTTTGCACCTATTTCTTTGGCGATAGATAAACTAAGTAAGGCTTGTTCGTTTGCTTCCGTTATTTTTCCTTGTTTTAAATAAATATCTCCGATGTTGTTGTAAGTCATAGCGACGCCTTGTTTATCTCCAATAGCTACTTTTATTTTAAGCGAAGCAAAATAGTTTTCCAGTGCTTTATCGTAATTGCCTTGGTCGGCATAAATAACTCCGATGTTGTTGTATGAAGTGGCAATACCTCTTTTATATCCAATGGCTTCTTTTATTTTAAGCGAAAAAAAATGGTTTTCTAATGCTTTATCATAATTTCCTTGACTTTCATAAATAATTCCAATGTTGTTGTAGGAATCGGCAATGCCTTTTTTATCTCCAAGGGCTTCCCATAGTTTAAGCGAAGCAAAATGGTTTTCCAGTGCTTTATCGTAATTTCCCTGATTCCAATAAATACCTCCGATGTTGTTGTATGAAGATGCAACACCTCTTTTATCTCCAATGGCTTCCAGTAGTTTAAGCGAAGCAAAATAGTTTTCCAGTGCTTTGTCGTAATTTCCCTGATTCAAATAAATACCTCCGATGTTGTTGTATGAATAGGCAATACCTTGTTTATCTCCAAGGGTTTCTTTTAGTTTTAGCGAAGCAAAATGGTTTTCTAGTGCTTTGTCGTAATTTCCTTGGTTGGCATAAATAATTCCAATGTTGTTGTATGAAGAGGCAGTGCCTTTTTTAAAATGTAGTTTTTTACCTAAATTTAATCCAATAGTTCCATATTGCAAGCCTTTGTCGTAATCTCCAATTTTCCTATATTCCCAACATATATTGTTTAGGTGATTAACTTTATTGGTATCTTCTTTGGCGGTTTTTATAAGGGTAAGCAGGGAGTCGATTTTTGCATTTTGTGCAGGTAATGTAATGCTACACAGCATTGTAAACGCAATTAAAAGTATAGATAAAACCTTCATTTATTTATTATTTAAGAATACCATCAATGTATTCTTTCGTTTTTTTTAATGCTTCTTTTGCTTTTATTATTTCCGTTTCAATTTTTGATATTGAAGGGCAGTTTTCATCGTTAACATTATCTTTATCATCAATTTTCCTTATTGATTTGGCTGTTGCTTTAACAATCTGTTTTCGTATGCGAATAATAAATAGTGAAAGAAGTAATATTGTAAGGAGGATTATAACTATTACTTTTGTGTTATATTCACGGTTATCCTTTAAAAAAAAACCAATGCACACTATAATTAATGCAAAAATCATATTCCAAGCAAACCCATATCCGGTATAATAAGAGGTGATAAATTTTTCAATTTCTTTTGTTGGGGCATCATGAAAAAAGTCCCAGTTAATTTCAATATCTTTCACTCGTTTTTTTTGTTCACCAGAAAGTTCATTGTCTTTTTTGTTTTTCTTTATTATCCATTTAATCCAAATTAATTCTGTTGCTACCCACTCAACCACTCCCTGTCTAATAATATGAATTGCATAACCAATAATAAAAGCGATAATTAAGAAGGCGATGGCAAAAGTTGATTTATCGGTAGAAAATGCTAAACTAAAGTCATTGATCGACATGGGTAAATCAGCCAATGAACCATTAAAGTATGAGCAAAACAAAACGACAAAGCCGCAAGCAAAATAACTCATGCCCTGATAGAACGATACAGTAAATTTTTCCATTTGTTTAGTTTTTTATTATAGGTGGGTTCTAAAAATTCATTTTTTTATTTGCAGTTTACTTTATCAAAGGTTAATATGGCTTTAGGCTTAGAAGGATTTTTTATTTCTAGTATTTCTTTTCCGTAGTCAAATGCCATAATATTTTTTTGATTAAATGAATTTATTAGTCGATAAACAAGGCTAATTATATGACGAATATACATTTTTTTTATCATTTTCTATTTTTTTCAGGTGAAAAATTAAAAAATGAATGATTGCAATCATAAACACAATTAATCTTGGTTTTAACTACTTTTGCATTACCATTAACTAAAAACATGAACACCTATCAAGACTACAAAAATCATTTAAGCAAAATTGCAGATGTGGAGTATTCCATTGCCGTATTAAATTGGGATCAGGAAGTTTTTATGCCCGAAAAAGGTGCACAACACCGGGCTCAACAAATTTCTACGTTGACTGGAATTGCTCACGAACTTTCGGTGGATGAAAAGTTTGGAAAATTATTGCAGAAATTAAGTACAGCATCTTTAACTGAAATTGAACAATTAAATATTAAGGAATCTTTACTAAATTTCGAACGAAGCAAAAAATACAGCACAACCTTTGTTCAGCAAATGAGTAGAGCTATTTCTGAGGCATTTGTTGCTTGGCAAGAAGCGAAACAAAAAAGTGATTTTTCAATTTTTGCACCAAAACTCAAGGAGTTGGTTCAGCTAAAAAGGGAAGAGTGCGAATTGTTGGGCTATCAAAACCATGCCTACAATGCATTGTTAGATTTGCATGAGCCAAAAGCTACCGTTGCCGAATTAGATGTTTTGTTTGAGGATGTTAAAAAAGAGTTAGTGCCTTATGTTCAACAGATTGCCAACGCTAAACAAAACAACGAAAGTTTGATGTTTAATTTTTTCGATAAAAACAAACAACTTGCTTTTACAGAAGTGCTTTTAGCACAAATGGGTTACGATTTTAAAGCTGGTCGCCAAGATATTTCTACTCACCCGTTTACCACCAATTTTGGACCTTTAGATGTAAGGGTTACTACTCGGGTGAATGAGAACAATTTGAACGAAATTTTATGGAGTAGCATACACGAAGGTGGACACGCTTTATATGAACAAGGTTTGTTAGAAGAAAATTATGGTTTACCGGCAGGTTCGTATTTATCATTAGGAATTCATGAATCGCAATCGAGATTATGGGAAAATAATGTGGGAAGAAGTTATGGCTACTGGAAAAACAACTTTAAAAAACTACAAGAATTTTTTCCAGAAAACTTAAACAACTATTCGGCTGAAGATTTTTATAAAGCCATGAATATTGTTAAACCATCGCTAATTAGAACCAGTGCTGATGAACTTACCTATCATTTTCATGTGTTGATTCGTTATGAAATAGAAAAAGAATTGATTTCCGGTAAAATTGAAGTGGACGATTTACCAAAAATATGGAACAAGAAATACAAAGATTACTTAAACATTGATGTTCCGAATGATGCAAAAGGTGTATTACAAGATATTCATTGGTCGCACGGAAGTTTTGGATATTTTCCAACTTATTCTATCGGAAGTTTTTATGCTGCTCAATTTTTTAATCAAGCAAAAAAAGAAATTAAAAACTTGGAACAACAAATTGAAAATGGCGAATTAACGCCTTTATTAAACTGGCTTAGAGAAAAAATTCATGTTCATGGCAGGTTGTTTGCAGCAAAAGAATTGTGTGAAAAAATTACAGGAGAAAAACTTAATTTTAAACACTTTTTAGATTATGCTAAATTAAAATACAACAAATTGTATCAATTAAATTAAAAATTATAACTATGAGAATATTAATCATCATACTATCTGCTATTAGCTTTATAGCATGTAAAAACGGTCAAAAATCTATTGACACTAAAGATAATTCTTCAACTGAAAAAACAGCAGAAACAACAAACCCACAAGATGTCGTTTTTGATGTAATTGTTCAATTTATTAGTAAAGGTGAAGGAATAGCTCATCCAATAAAAACAAAATTTGAAGAAGCTGTCGCTAAATTTAATAAAGACAACAATACTAATATTGAAGCAGATATTCGCCATTGGGGTCGTGAAGGAGAAATAGACTTGAATTACAACCTAAAAAACTTATCAACAAAGCAAAAAAATGCTTTTTTAAGTTTAGTTAAGGAAACTGTAGGAGATACCGACATGGTACACATTAAATATAATGAAAAAGGTGTTCAAAAAAGATAATAGAATATTATCAATATTCAAAAACTTATGAGAACTTTGCAATTGTTAAGCAATAAGGCTTAGACACGTATCAATTATAAAAATCTTATTAATAAATTATCATGAATTCTAGAGTAGAGTCTATTACCAAATCATTAAATGGCTTAGGTATTAAAGAAATTAATGGAATTATTTACAATCCAACTTATGAAGAATTGTACAAATATGAAACCGACCCATCGTTAACTGGTTTTGAAGTTGCACAAAAAACAGAGTTAGGTGCTTTAAATGTGATGACTGGAGTGTTTACAGGTAGATCTCCAAAAGACAAGTATTTTGTGAATGATGATGTAACTAAAGATACTATTTGGTGGAATTCCGATAAAGCAAAAAATGATAATAAACCTACCACACAAGCAATTTGGAATGATTTAAAGAAAACCGTTGCCAATCAGCTTTCTGATAAAAAACTATTTGTTATTGATGCGTATTGCGGAGCGAATGAAAACACGAGATTAAAAGTCCGTTTTATTATGGAAGTAGCTTGGCAAGCTCACTTTGTTAAAAATATGTTTATTAGACCAAGCGAAGAAGAATTGAAAAACTTTGGTGAACCAGATTTCATTGTTATGAATGGTTCTAAAACATCAAATAAAAAATGGCAAGAACATGGCTTAAATTCTGAAAACTTTATTGTTTTTAATTTAACCGAAAAAATTCAGCTTATTGGTGGTTCTTGGTATGGTGGAGAAATGAAAAAAGGATTATTCTCTTTAATGAACTATTATTTACCTTTAAAAGGAATAGCTTCAATGCATTGCTCTGCCAATGTTGGAAAAGACGGCGATACTGCCATTTTCTTTGGTTTATCTGGAACTGGTAAAACTACTTTATCAACCGATTCAAGCAGACAATTAATTGGTGACGACGAACATGGTTGGGACAACGATGGTGTTTTTAACTTTGAAGGTGGATGTTATGCAAAAACAATAAATTTGGATAAAACTTCCGAACCAGAAATATATGCTGCAATAAGAAAAGATGCATTACTAGAAAACGTTACTGTTGATGCTAATGGAAAAATAGATTTTAGTGATAAATCTGTTACTGAAAACACAAGAGTATCTTACCCAATTTACCATATTGACAACATTGTAGCTCCTGTTTCTAAAGCTGGACCTGCTAAAAAAGTTATTTTCCTTTCGGCAGATGCATTTGGAACTTTGCCTCCAGTATCTAAACTTACGCCAGCTCAAACTAAATACCATTTCTTATCAGGTTTTACAGCTAAATTAGCAGGTACTGAAAGAGGTGTTACTGAGCCTACTCCAACTTTCTCATCTTGTTTTGGTGCGGCATTTTTAAGTTTACATCCAACTCAATATGGTAAAGAATTGGTTAAAAAAATGGAAGCCAATAATGCTACAGCATATCTAGTTAATACTGGTTGGAACGGTAGTGGAAAACGTATTTCTATTAAAGATACTAGAGGAATTATCAATGCAATTTTAGATGGTTCAATAGAAAAAGCTGAAACCAAAATAATTCCTATTTTTAATTTAGAAGTACCTACATCATTACCTGGTGTTGACTCAGCTATTTTAGACCCTCGAGACACTTACTCAAACAAAGAAGAATGGAATGAAAAAGCTAATAAATTAGCGGGTTTATTTGTTAAAAACTTTGAAAAATTCACTGATAATGAAGAAGGAAAAGCATTAGTAGCTGCAGGTCCTTCTGTAAGTGTCGAAGCATAAATTTTTCTAAATAAAAAAAGCTCATTCGTCAACTGGCGGATGAGCTTTTTTTTATGTAAAGCTTTTTACTCTTTAATTACTTTAAAAAAAGTTGCTTGCTGCTCAACATCTATTATTTTAAAGAAATAAATCCCTTTGGCATATTGTTCAATATTTACTGGCTCATTATTTTTTAAAGTTATTATTTCAATAACAATACCCAATTCATTAATAATAAATACTTTATCTATATCTTTATTTTTAGAATCAATTTGTATTACACCTGTTGTCGGATTAGGATATAACACCATTTTATTAGCATTATTAATATCATCAACACTAGTAACCGTTGGGCAAGTTACCACAATATCATAAGCACTTCCACTGCCGTCATCAGCATCAACAACTACATAATAGGTATTTCCTGCAATAGCGTTTGCATAAGAAGCTGATGATGATAAAACAGTTCCTAAACAATCGGTAGCATCACAACTCCCAAGTATGTAAACATCCAAATCGCCCGTATAATTAGATAGGGTTGCAGTAATTGTTCCACTTGCACTTGGCGTAATGGAATGTACCCGTTCCGGGCCAGTTTCTGTCCAAGTGTTGCAGCCAAATGTAGATACATTAGAGGAAGCTGTAGAACTTGCTCCACTATAGGTAACCCCACAAGTTAATACAACGGTATTGCTACAATCTAACGTTGGAGTTTGTGCATTTAAACAGTTTGGCAAGGTTATTCCTCCTGCAGCGTTGAGTTCGGTTTGCCCCATGCTGTTTATTTGAGCAAGTGTAAGATGAGTCCCCTGTCCTAATCCTGATTGTGGAAAAACCACGTAATCAATAATAGGTTGCGATGTCCCACCCGTTTTTGGGCTACTATTTATACCTAATGCTGAGGCTAAAAACATGGATCCTTCACCTAATTTTCCTCCCGGACCAGTATCTGCAAAGTAGGCAAAACTTGTATTTCCGTTGGTGGTATTTCTAACATAAGCCAAATCGCCTTTTGCAATATTGGCTAACGATTGTAATGCTGACGGCAAAGCAATGTAAGGAATATTTTCTGAATCGACATATCGTAATGGATTTGAATCTAAATAACCAGTTTGAACCAACGAAGTTGAGGATACATACATTCCGGGGTATGGGTCTCCGGCACCTTGAATAATGGGGTCTCCGTTAATATCAGTTACTATTCCCCACCAATTACCAGGGGAACCTGCGTTGGCTGTCCAATCCAAGCCTGAATTACTTGGTCCATACGCTCTTGGGCAACCATCGGCATCAATTGACATTTTTGCTCTATACAAAATTGCTCCACTCGGGTTATGTGTGTACACATCAAAACCTTCAATAGTGGTTAAATACGTTAAATCACAAACTGCTTGGGAATAACCGATAATTGATGTGGAAATAAGGAAAATAATAGAAAATAGTAGTTTTGTATTCATGTGGAAATAGTTAGTTATCAAACAAATATACTAAAAAAATCTATCACTCTTCCTCCAACCTCCCTACTCTATTTTTTAGGTCTTTTAATTCAATTCCTACACTTCGCATTAAATTCAAAATATTGGAAGGGTTTATTTCATCTTCTTCGTATTGTCCAATACAAAGATTGAGTTTAAACTGCCAAATTTCTAAAACATCTGCTAAATGTAATAAGTATGGTTGATACATTTTATTATCGGACGAAAGTGTTAAAAAACCTTCTTCTAATTTACTCGTAAAAATTCGTTTGTAAACTAATCCATCGTTTCTAGTCAAAATAATGTAACAATAATTGTGTTTAACCTGTTTTACACTTTCTAAGTATTCACAAACCACCACATCGCCATCTTTTACCCACGGATGCATCGAATCTCCTTTTATTGGAAAAGCCCGATGTTTACCTGTTGGCAAAAAATTTAAACTCATGATGGGTAAATTGGCGACGTACTCGGTATCGGTATAACCTTGTAAATAACCTGCCGAGGCTTCTTTGGTTACTACTTCAATAACATCATTGTTGTTTTTGTCCACTTTTATAGGAAACAACATGCGTTGATTTCCTATGTCAATAAATGTATCGGTTGTGCCTAAAGTTAAATCGTTTTTTACCAAAGCGTCTATCGGTAATTTAAAATAGTTTGACAACTGAATCAAGGTATCAATGTGTGGTTCAGACCTCCCTTCTTCATAAGAACCTATTCTTGATTTCGTAATATCTAGTTCAAACGAAAGTTGCTCTTGAGTTAAACCTTTTAAAGCTCTCAAATGCTTAATGTTTTTGGCTATTTTTTTCATTAACTACAAATATAAGTCAAATAATCTGATTTTTGTAGTTATTTTTATAAAATATTAAACAAAGAAATGTGATGAAACAAATTATAAAAGGCAGAGGTAGCCAAATACAAGTGAAAAACAAGTTTTCGAAAACCGAATACATTGTTGAACACATTGAGGGTGTTGATGTTTTTTTTTTAGAAGATACTAAAACTGAATACATTGCCGAACATCCAAATAAAATAGTAAACAAGGTTTATAGCCCCACTGTTCCGTTTATGTATTCCATGAATCCTTATCAAGGGTGTGAACATGGTTGCGTATATTGTTATGCTCGAGAAAGTCACCAATATTGGGGCTATGGTGCCGGACTGGATTTTGAACGTAAAATAATTTACAAACCCGAAGCACCTCAATTACTTGAAAAACAGTTTAACACCAAAAAATGGATTGTTTCGCCTATTATGCTTTCGGGCAACACCGATTGTTACCAACCCATTGAAAAAAAACTACAGATAACTCGAGAGTTATTAAAGGTGTGTTTAAAATACAAACACCCAGTAAGTATTATTACCAAAAACTCGTTAATACAACGGGACATTGATTTGCTCATTCCTTTGGCTAAACTCAATTTGGTTCACGTAAGTTTGAGCATTACTTCTTTCGATAATAAATTGAGAAGTGTATTAGAACCACGAACAGCTTCGGTAGAAAAAAAATTAGAGACATTAGAAATGTTAGCTGCCAACAATATTCCAGTAAATATTATGGTTGCACCTATTATACCCGGATTAAATAGCCATGAAATTCCAACCATTGTGAAAAAAGTAGCAGAGTTGGGTGCTTTATCGGTTGGTTATACCACCGTTCGTTTAAACGGAGAAATTGCCGAGATTTTTGAAAATTGGATACGCACCACTTATCCCGACAGAGCTGATAAAGTGTTAAATCAAATAAAAGAAATTAATGGGGGAACTTTTGAAAGTAAAGGCAAAAACAGATTGAAGTTGCATAGTGAAACTTCTTATATGATTAAAAATATGTTTGACGTGGCACGTAACAAATACTTGAAGGGTAAAATTTGGCCAGCTTATGATTTAAAAGCTTTTTGCAGACCAAGTGAACAATTGAGTTTATTTTAAGCTCTCTCCATCAAAGTTACTTTATCACCTTCGTGTATCATTCCGTCGTTTAGGACTTTGCCCGTAACGCCACCTCTCCAATCGGGAGTTAACGCTTGTTTTAACCCAACAAACACTTTATCCATTTTATTGCCGGGCTTTAGTTCGCCGGTAATTTCAATATAAAAATCTCCTATTTTTAAAATATCACCAACAGAATCTACCAAGTCAATCCCTTCGACTAAAATATTGGCTTCACGCTTAGTCCAATGCAATTTACGGTTAAGTTCAGCACACACGGCACTCCAACTTTCTATTGACATTATGGAGACTTGTCGATCATCTTTTTTAGTTCCACGGTAATCATCACCTATTCCATTTTCAATGGATGCTTTTGCAGAAGCATAAACAACCATGTCAGGACCTACTTTTTCTTTACCAGCTATTCCAATAACTTTTCCCATGCTACAAAATTAATTATTATAACTTCTATTTACGAAATCAAATTCTTCAAAATTCATCCAATCCTGCTCTTTACTTGTAGTAATAATTTTTGTTATTCGAACATTAAATTCATTGATGAGCTTTTTTTCATTAATAAACTCAACAGCCTGCTCAAAACTTTTAAGCATACTTTTGTAAAACGATTCTTGTTTAATTTCTTTTTGATTGGAGTATTTTTGAGCAATTTCAATGTTAAAAAGCATTACATCTGCGACAATATAAGCATCTACACCCAATTGAATAAAATGTTTGATAATGTTTTGAGCTACTGACCTTCTGGTTTTAGGTTTTCGTGAACTTACAGGAAAATACTCTTTTGATATTTTAAACTTTGCATCTTCCAACAATTGGTCTTCTTTTGGTTTAAACACAAAATTGTAAAAAGTCTTCACCTCATTAAATCGGTCGTACAAATCAAGCACTTGTTCTTCTAATTGCTTTTTTTTAAGCGATGCTAAATATATTTTCAAGTCTTTTTTACTCATACTTCTTCTCTTGTGGCTTTTCTTGAAGCCCTATCGACCAACATAAACAATTTATCCAAATCATCTTTTTCTGTTGATACAGAATGTCCGACCAACTTAATGAATTCGCAGTTTAATGTTGACATTAGTTGATAAAATTCACGATACAATTCATGGTTGTTGAGTTGTTTTCCATTCCCTGAATAAAAATTGTTTTGTTCCAACTTAAATTTTCTGTTCGGCAATCTTATTATGTTTTGCGAATCGGTATAAATTTTAATTTTTTGATTTTTAACTTGAATTTCGTTTAAAGCCCAAAGCAAAGTTTCCAGTTCTAGTTTGGTTGATGAAGTATTATCAAATCGTTTCAACTTAACTTTTGGTGTCTCATTTGATATTTCACTAGAATCAACTATTAAATATGCCCCAAAACCTACCTTCGTTTTTGTATTCACACTTCCATCAGTAAACAAAAGAACAGGATTGTGCATGTTAATTCCTTTTGTATTTTTTGTTGTAATTTTTATCGCCCTTAGTTTTTGGCTTTTTGTACTTTTTAGCCAAAGTCCTGTGGTAAGAACCACCTAAATTCACTTTCTTGTTCTTTTCGCTCTTTTCATGAAAACCCTTGCCATGTCCTTCCAATTTTAAGTTACGGTTGTGGTTTTCTCCAATTTTAGTTTCTTCTTCCGCCAAAAGTTGCCTAGAAATTTCAACTTCTTTAGGAAATTCTATTTGTGGAATTTTGTACGACATTAATGTTTCTATCGCTTCCTTACCTTTCTCTTCCATTTCAGTATAAAACAATATGGAATGACCTAATTTTTCAGCCCTACCCGTTCGTCCGATACGGTGCATGTAGTTTTCAGGATAAATGGGCGTATCAATATTTATAACATGTGTTACGTTGTCTAAATCTAAACCTCTTGCCATCACATCAGTTGCAACTAATATTCTGCTTTTACCGGATTCAAATCGTTCAATGGATTTAGCCCTGTAATTTTGAGTTTTATTGGAATGAATTACACTGATACCTGTTCCTAATTCTTCCTCTAAACTTTCGTACAATTTATCCGCATTTTTTTTACTGGCAACAAACACCAGCACTTTGCTAAATGTTTCTTCATCTTTAATTAAATGAGCTAATAAATTGAGTTTGGTATAGAAATTTTTAACCGGGTAACATTGTTGTTCAATATTCTCCAATCGAGTACCGCTTACAGCAATGGAGATTTTTGTGGGAGAAACAAAAAAATCATCAATTAACACATCCACTTCTTCAGTCATGGTTGCTGAAAACATAATATTTTGTCGGCGTTCAGGTAAAAGTTCAAAAATATTAGTCAGTTGAAAACGAAATCCTAAATCCAACATCACATCCACTTCATCAATCACCAATTTTTTTATCGATTTTAATTGAAGTGGGCTGTTTAACGATAAGTCGTACAACCTGCCTGGAGTTGCAACAACAATATCAGTTCCTTCTGCCGCTTGTATTTTTTGATTGTTGATGTTTGTACCACCATGTATGCCTAAAACTCTAACATTTACATATTTGGCGTAACTTTCAATTTGCTCCACCATTTGAGTAACCAACTCGATGGTTGGCACTAAAATTAAAATTCGTGGTTGAATTTGTTTAGAAAATTTTAATTCTTGCAACAAAGGCAACATGTAAGCCAATGTTTTACCAGTTCCTGTTTGAGAAATACCTACCACATCTTTACCTGAAAGAATAACAGAAAATACTTCTTGTTGAACTGGAGTTGGTGTTTTAAAGCCCAAATCATCGACTGCACGAAGTAATGGTTTTGAAAGGTTAAGGTTTTTGAAGGTATTCATCTAAAAAAAATATTAAGTGCAAAGTTAAGATATATATACTCAAACTTATTAGCTTTTCGAGAGGAAAGCTAGTTAGTATGAGTTATGCCGCAACTAAAATGCCAGCTATTTTCCGCCACGCCTTTAGCGTGGCAGTTGTTTGCGGTATATTTCAAGTGTTTCGCAGGTTATAATTTGTGGGTGTATGACAAATTTTACAATTCTTTTTTTGTAGTAATTTTTTACCGCAGAGTTTCGCAGAGAAGCAAAGAAGAAATTATAGTTGTTTTTCTCTGCGGAACTCAGCGACTTCTCCATGTTCTCTGCGGTTAATTTTTCAAAAAAGTAAATTTCTCTATAAATACCGCTTGGACAAACAATATAGTCCAATATCGGTTTTACCTCATTGGACTATTTGTTTGATTCCATCGGCATTTACCACTGTAAGATTTATTAAATATTAGCATATTTAATAAATCACATTGGTATAAAATGCTAACTTTAACCTTTAATTGATTTGCTTGAAAGTTAAAATAAATACCACCATTTTTGAATCTCCTTTGGGAATGATTACCATTGGATCAACCAGCAAAGGACTATGCCTATTGGAATTTGATGACCAAATACGAATTGAAAATCATTTTATTCAATTTAATAAATATTGGGAGGTTGAAGTCATTGAAAAAGAATCTGCAATAATCAAAAGAACCAAACTTCAGTTACAAGAGTATTTTAGCAACAAGCGAACAGTTTTTGATGTACCGTTAGATTTAGCAGGTACTGATTTTCAAGTGAGTGTTTGGAAAGAGTTGTTAAAAGTCCCTTATGGTTCTACCCGAAGTTATAAAGAGCAAGCCATAGCGATTGGTAATTTAAAAGCCATCAGGGCTGTGGCTACTGCCAATGGAGAAAATCGAATCTCGATAATTGTTCCTTGCCACCGAATTATTGGCTCCGATGGTAGTTTAACCGGTTATGGTGGTGGCATTTGGCGTAAACAACAATTACTTGAATTGGAATCGACTCAAACCAAACTGTTCTGAATTATAAATAAGGTTTATATTTGAAAATATTATGTAACTATAACTACATATATCTACCCGAATTTGGATGTATATATGTAGTTTTATTACACATATAAACAAGTTAGTGGCAACCTTAGCAGACACCATTAAAAGTAAAAATGAAAGGACTTGACGACATAATAAAATCCACACAATTGGGTCAAAATATCCATAAGTCGTTAGGACTAAGTTCGCAAGTTTCAGAAATGCTGAAAAATCACGAAAGAATGACAAAAGGTTTTAGTGGACTTAATACGCTAACTGAACTTGCCAAAAGCATGCAACAACAGGAAAGGACACTAAAAAGCCTTAGTGGAATAAGTATGTTAACTGAACTTACTAAAAGTATGCAACAGCAAGAACGCTTGACAAAAAATATGGGAAGCGTAGGTATGTTGGCTGAACTTGCCAAAAGTATGCAACAACAGCAAATGGCTCTAAACCCTACTTTGTCGACAATTGACGCACTAACTAAATCAATGCGATTTGCTATTCCACAAACAACACTTGACGCCATAACATCAATAAACAGACAACACGACCAACTTTTTGGAAATCTTAGAAGTGTAACAGAAGTTTTTACTAAAAACCAATCCGCATTTTCTCAAATTAATAATTGGCAGTTTGCGGTTAGCGGTATTTCAGGACAATTAGCTTCAATTGCAGCAGCTCAAAGAAAATGGGATTTAATAGACGACTTTGAGGAAATCACTGAAGAAGCAGTTTCTCTAAATGAAAAAATATTTGACAATAACGGAGTAACGAACGAAGGATTAAATGAACTGAAAGAGTTTTTTCAAAGAATTGAAATCAAGGTTGACAAAATTGATGCAGATGCCAATGCTCTGTTTTGGAAACTATTGGCATTATTGAGTTTTATTCTTGCTGTAATGGGAGAAGCAAGAAATTGGTTACCTAAACCTGAATATGCTACAAAACAAGAAATTGAAACATTCATCAAAGAACAATTCGGCATTTATGAAAAGAAATTAAAAGAAGATAAACAGTTCAGAATTACCAACAGAGTTTGCAAAGTTATGTCAAAGCCACGACTGAAGTCATTTGTAATTGAAAAACTTCCAGTTGACTTTGAAGTAACTGTTTTAAATGTTAATCATAAGTGGATTTATGTAAGTTACTTTAGTCCAAACGACAACTTACCACAGACAGGTTGGATAATGAAAAAATATTTAGACCAACCAGCAAAATAACAAAGAAAGGCAGCCACTAACACGGGTTTTGCGTTAGTGGGCGGACAGTGCGAATAGAAACATTTGAGCGATTAATAAACGTTGGTTCTGGCAGACAGTTTACGGTTTCAAAAGCCCACCAACGCAAAGCCCGAAACCGTTCCACTCCAAAAAACTTTCTGTATCAACTTAATTTATCAAAAACGGTTAACTTTACCGTATGTACAAATTTGCTTTACCACTCATTATTTTAGTTTTTTTTGCTTGCAATTCAGCAACCGATAAAACCATTGAACAAGCCATCGTTAAAGTTGATTCGTTAACATCGAATAATTTACAAAAACCAGTAATAGAAGAAAAAATAGATTTAATTACGGATGAAAATGTTATTGAAAAGCTAACAAAATATGGCGAAGAAAATCCCGAAACCATACTGGAAATATATACCACCAAAGGGCAACTAAAGGTTCGTTTATTTAAAGACACCCCCTTACATCGTGCAAACTTTGTGATGATGGCTAAAAAAGGATTTTTTGAAGGTTCAGTATTCACTCGTGTGGTCAAAAATTTTATGGCACAAGGTGGAGGCACTTATAATGAGGAACAAGTTGAAATCAAAAAACAGATTGGTAATTATACCATTCCTAATGAAATAAGTAAAAGCCGGTTCCACAAAAAAGGTGCTTTGGGTGCTGCCAGAAGTTATTTAGCAAACCCTGACAAACGTTCCGACCCTTTTGCTTTTTATTTGGTAGAAGGTACTACTTACAACGAATTAGCTCTCGACCACTATGAGTATGAAAACAAGTACAAATACACTTCAACTCAACGGGATTATTACAAAACAAACATAGGTGCTGCTCATATAGATGGAGAACACACTGTTTTTGGAGAAATTATAGAAGGATTTAATGTCGTTCCAAAAATAACCAGCGTTAAAACCGATAGTAGAGATTGGCCCAACGATGATATTTTAATCGAGAAAGTTGTGGTAATTAAATAAAAGATTACTACTCAGCCTATATTATTCAGTTCTTTGCCACAGATTACACAAATTTCATTCACAGATTTATCAATGACTTCTTTATTTTTTAATAAAGTGTTGATGCTACTTCGTGGTGTGTCTATATTTACACAAAAAAACCACGCCTTTGGCGTGGTTATTAATCTGCATAAATTTCGTGTTTTTTCTACCAAAATTATATCCCTATGGGGATAGCTGAGTAGTAACAATAAAATTTATTTATCAATTTTAACATCCACTGCAACAGGTCCTTTTTGACCCATTTCTAATGTAAATGTTACTGTATTTCCTTCTTTAACCTCATCAATATGTCTGTTGATATGGGTAAAATAACTGTCTTGACTATCTTTTACTTTTATAAAACCATATCCTTTTGAAGCATCAAAAAAGGTAACTGTTCCACGTTTAATTGGATCTTCACTTTCCATATCTTCACGTTTAGGCACGCCCAATTGGATAGAATCTACATCAATTAATTTTTTCTTTTTAGTTGGATCCGGTGGTGTATCGGTAATGTTGCCAAATTCGTCAACATAAGCAATCATGCTATTAAGGTCTGAGCTTGAAGAAGTTGATTTTCTGTCCTCTTTTTTGAGTGCTTTATCTTCTTTTTTCTTTAATCTTTTTTTTTCTTTTTCTTTTTTGTTCCAGGTTTGTTGCGATTTTGCCATAAGTAATTTTAGATATTAGTAGAATGTGGCAAAAAAACAAAATTCAGCATACGCTCCCTAAAGGTTGAAAATTTACCGATGCAAACTTACGATTTAATAACCGTATTTACTAGTGATTATTTTTAGTGTTTTCATCACCATCTACTGCTAAATCGAGATGACGTAGTTTAGGAGAAAATAACCCTGTTGAAATAACAATTAAAATGGTCATACTTCCCCCAAAAACAACAGAGCGAACTGTGCCAAATAATTTCGCCGCAACACCACTCTCAAAAGCACCTAATTCGTTTGATGAACCCACAAACATTGAATTTACAGCCGCTACTCTACCTCTCATGTTATCGGGTGTTTTTAATTGTAAAATGGTTTGACGAATAACTACCGAAACACCATCGAAAACTCCACTTAAAAACAATGCTATTAACGAAATCCAGAAAATGGTAGAAACTCCAAAAAGAATAATACATAGACCAAAACCAAAGATAGCAATCAATAATTTTATTCCAGCCTTACTAGTTAACGGAAAATAAGCAACGGTTAAAATGGTTAAAAATGAACCTACTGCAGGTGCTGCCCTCAAAACTCCAAATCCTTTTGAACCAACGTGTAAAATATCTTGTGCATATATTGGCAACAAAGCTATTGCTCCTCCAAATAAAACTGCTACCATATCTAAGGTAATGGCTCCTAAAATTTCTTTGGTATTATAAACGAACTTAATTCCTTCTTTAAGGCTTTTCGCAATCGGCTCACCAATTTTGGTATTTAAAATCGGTTTTTTCTCGATTCGAAATAAAGCGATTAACGCAATTATCCCAAAAATAAATACCACAAACATCGACCAATTTACTCCAAACCATAAAATAGCAAAACCTGCTATGGTTGGACCAAGTACAGAGCCTATTTGCCATACTGAACTACTCCAAGTTGAAGCATTAGCATAAACACTTTTTGGTACAACTTGAGCAAACAATGAAAAAATGGTTGGTCCAATAAATGCCCGGACAATTCCTCCAAAAAATACCAACAAATAAATAACCCAAACAATGGTGTGTTGTGAATATATGGTTTTAACGGTTGGATTTGTAATGATAAACATGCCCAAACATACCACCATAAAACCCAAAATACATTTCATCAACATTCCTCGTTTTTCTTTTTGGTCAACAACGTGTCCAGCATACAACGCAAACGAAAGAGCTGGAATCACTTCCATTAATCCAATTATTCCTAGCGACAAAGGATCTTTGGTTAAACTATATACCTCCCACTCTATTACAATAAATTGCATGCTCCACGCAAAAACTAAAGCAAATCGAACCAACAAAAAAATGTTGAATTCTTTAAACCGTAAAGCTTCGTATGGATCTTTTTTTGCCATCTACCAAAAATAACTATTCCAAATACTATGTTCTGATATTTAAAAATATTTAGCTAACTTCGGTTTGTTAATTCAAATACAAAAAAAATGGCAACTCTTTCAAAATCAAACCTTGAGTTTTTAAAAGCTTTAAAGCAACACAACAACAGAGATTGGTTTACCGAAAATAAATCGAACTATGAAAAAACCCATGCAGAAACTATATTGTTTGCTGATGCAGTATTGAATGAAATGCGAAAACATGATAACATCGAAACACTTTCGGGCAAAAAAAGTTTGATGAGAATCTATCGTGATGTTCGTTTTTCTAAGGATAAATCGCCTTATAAAACCAACTGGGGCATTGGGTTTACACGTGCAACAAAATTATTGCGTGGAGGTTATTATGTTCATCTAGCTCCTGGAGAATCGTTTGTTGGTGGTGGTTTTTGGGCTCCTGAATCGGCTGACTTGAATAGAATGAGGAAAGAAATTTCATTAAATACTACTGAATTTAGAGCAATATTGGATGACAAAAATTTTAAAACCACTTTTGGAGAATTGCAGGGAGAAAAACTTAAAACCGTTCCAAAAGGATTTGAAAAAGACCATCCTGCTTTGGATTTATTGCAGTTTAAACAGTATTTGATTTCCAGAAAATTTACCGATAAAGAAGTGACCGCTCCCGATTTTTACAAAAAAGTAAATGAAACCTTTAAAACCATGCGACCATTCTTTGATTTTATGAGTACAGCATTAACTACTAATGAAAATGGTGAGTTGTTGAAGAATTTGTAATTAAAAATTAAATACTCTCGAAATGTTAAACCCTAGTTTATATTCTCCTTTCTCCCAAGAAGAATTAGTATAAGGAATAAAATCATTTTCGATAATTCCAGCGGAATTGGTTACATTAACATGAAATACATGCCCTCCAGTTTCAAACTCAAAACCAACGCCAAGAGTTTCATAAAAATTATTGTATCGTTCTCTAAATTTAGAAAAAGGTAAGAAATAATCAACCACAAAAGCAGTTCGTTTAGTTATTTTAAAACGACCGCCAAAACCCAATGCAAAAATATCGTTTTCATCAGTCGAACCATTTTTAGGGTGTTCTACAGTTTTATCAACAAAATTTCGATGAACATAAGTTGGTAACAACTCTAAAGAAATAGCATTGTTTATTTTACTCGCAATAATTAGTTGATGTGTGTACGAAAGTCGATTTACAAATTTATCATCGGCAACCTCGGCAACTGCAGAAACAACAGCGTTTGCAAAATAAGCAACCGAAATAGGTAAACCACCTTTTTTTTGTTCTAAAAATCGATATTTTAAATTCCAGTCAATATTTTCTAAAGTTTTACTTCTACCCACACCAATGCTTATTTTATCGGTTAAACCATAATCGAACGAAAAGCGAATGTTTGAGGCATTATCTAAACCATATAATGTATGACCGCCAGCAGGCTCTCCTATTTCCATGTTGCCAAAACGGTGAGTAATTCTAAACTCTAAAGTTTTCTTTTTGGTTGTTTCAATGGTATTTGCGTTAATTAATCTGATTCCTTTAAAAGTTGATGATATTTTATTGGATTCAGTAGATGTTGATATTTCCGCTTTTAATTCATTCAATAAATCATCTTGAGCTGAAACAAATAAACACAGACTTAATGATAGTGATAATAATAAACCTTTCATTTAATTGATTTTAGGAAGTAATGATGTTTGAATTTTTACCAGAACTGTTTCAGCAATATTTTTAATGACCATTTTCGGTATTTTTATATTGTGGTCTTTTAAATGAACATCAAATGTCGAGTTTAGTTCAATAATACCATTTTTTACGGTAATAATCCCTGACAGTTCTCTTTCTTTATCCACTCCGTGAATATTTAAAACACCCTTTGCTTTTACAGGATATTCTCCATCTTTTAAATAATCAACATCTCCAACTATTTGCCCTTTAAAATGAGCCGTTTTATATTTATCACTCTCCATGTAGTTTTCATTAAAATGCTCTTCCATTAAAGGTTTTTTAAATTTAAACCCTATAATGGAAGTAATAAAAACCAACTCATTGGTTTTCGTATTTAATATTGCTTTACCGTCTTTATTTACAGCATCTATATTCTCCAATGGCGTTTCTGAAAAGAAAGAAATTTCGGTTTGCGACGACTTATAAATTTCCTGTGAAAAGAAATTTTTGGTTAGCATTGAAAATAATACGACTAAAAAAATAATTCTCATTCTTTCGCTCCTTGATTAATCCATAACGTGAGTTTGTCTTTTATGTCCTGAGGTAATTCAGGGTAACCTAAAGGCATGGTTGGTGCTATACCATCAATAACATGTGCTTTGAAATGACCTTCATCAACCACTTGTTTTACTCCCGGATAAGTTCTATAATCTCTATTAGCAGCAGGTGTACCATCAGTATTAAATCCTGGCACATGACACTCAAGACAATGATTGTTTTCAATAATGTTTTTCACATAATTGGTATAGGTAATATCTTCTTCACGTTCATCAGGAACTGGTAAATCTTTTTTTAATTCGTTATAAACACACGAATTAAGCATTAAAAATCCGAATAAAACACCAATAAGTAACTTCATGAGTAATTTCAATTAATGATAAGTTTTTTATAAACTACTTGATGATTATTTTTTGCTTTTATGATGTATAAACCAGCCGAAAGATTAGAAACGTTGATACCTTCAACTTTTGTTGTTGTTTCAAAAACTGTTTTTCCCTTTAAATTAACAACCTCAATAAAATCGAATTTTTCTGCATTTATTAACCTCACATAACCAGTTGCTGGATTTGGAAACACCTCAAAATCATTATCATTTTTCGAATAAGAATTAACACCTGTGGTATTATTAACAGTTACTATTCCAGCCATTCCCATTGAGAAATGTATGTCGCACCGATAAGCATAAGTACCAGCTGTATTAAAAACAAAAGTATAAGTCCAAGGTGCACCCCCAACACTATTGCCAAAACTTACAGGATTGGAAGGAAAGGTAGCTTGAGTTCCATTTACATTATGTGTTCCGCCTGTATTTGTCCACTCTACTGTATCACCAACATTGATAGTTATATTGTTTGGAGAAAAAGTATTACCTGCGGTAAGAACAGTATATTTAACCTGAGCTTTTAAACCTGTGGTGATTAAAACTAGAATGATTGTTAAAAAAGTAATTTGTTTCATGATATTAAAGTTATTAGTTCATAATTTTTAACATCAAATCTAAACAAAAAATATTAAAACATGATAATTATCATATTTTAATTATGATTGTCGTCATAAAAAGAAGTGTCCAACAAATGTGAAAGAGATACATTTTTTAGTGCTGTTAAAATAATAGAAGACCGATCCGGATACTTCTCTTCCCATTGTTTTAGCATGTTTTTAATTTCTTGTCGCTGTAATTTGGGCTGAGAACCACATAAGTTACACGGGATGATTGGAAATGCTTTATAATTGGAATAAACTTTAATATCTTCCTCTTTGCAATAAGCCAATGGTCGAATCACTTCAAAACGACCATCATCGGTAGTGTATTTTGGCGGCATGGCTTCCAGTTTCCCACCAAAAAACAGGTTTAACATAAAAGTTTCAATCACATCATCACGATGGTGTCCTAATGCTAATTTGTTACATTTAAGTTCTTCTGCTGTAGTATATAATCGTCCTCTTCTTAAACGAGAACATAAACTACAAGTAGTTTTACCTTCTTCAATTTTTTCTTTTACAACCGAGTAAGTATCTTGTTCCACAATTTTAAAATCTACACCTAATTCAATAAGGTATTTTGGCAAAACATCAACAGGGAATCCGGGTTGTTTTTGGTCAAGATTAACAGCTATTAATTCAAATTTAATGTTACTGGTTTTTTTGTAATGAAGTAAGATATCTAAAAGCGTATAGCTGTCTTTTCCGCCCGATAAACATACCATAATTCTATCTCCGTCTTGAAGTAATTTATAATCAACGATGGCATTCCAGGTTTCTTTACGAAGTTTTTTGGTGAGTTTTTGATAGTCTATTGTTTTTAAGTCTTGCATCATGCAAAATTAAAACATTTCTATTCCTAACATACTAAAATGTGTGCCAGTTGCAATTACAATTGAAGAAATAATAACTCCAACACTAACAGCCACAAACGATTCTCTTCTGTTTAAATTTAAAATTGAAGATGCTATTGTACCCATATAAGCACCAGTTCCGGGTAAAGGAATCATTACAAAAACCATTAAACCCCAAATACCATATTTATCAATATTATTCCCCATTAATCTTTTCGACCGACGTGCCAATTTTACTACATATTTTCTATAAAAATGGACGTTCCAAAGTTTTTTATTTGAATACTTGATAAGTAGAAAAAGAATTGGAAAAACCAACAAATTTGCAACAGTACCAACTACAAAGGCTATAATAGGATGTAAATCATTAATTATTCCGTAAGGAATACCTACCCTGCCCTCTCCTAAAGGAGAAATACTTAACAGGAAAGTAAATAAAATATCATAAATCATATTTTTATTAAAAAGGAAAGTAAATATAGTGAGTTTTCTTTAGGATTAGGACAATCTCCTTTTATAATCGACGTAATCGAACTTTCTTACCAATTGATACTCATTTTCTTTCGTCCAAATGGCAATTGAAGGATGTGCAACACCGTTAAACATGTTCGATTTTACCATCGTGTAATGAATCATATCGTCAAAAACCACTCTATCACCAATTTGCAATTCGTTTTCAAACGAATATTCAAACATATAATCTCCCGATAAACAACTGGTTCCACCTAATCGATACGTCGGTTTTCCTTTAATTGGGTCGGTTGCTCCCCATACCTTTGGTCGGTAAGGCATTTCTAAACAATCGGGCATGTGTGCAGTAAATGAAACATCTAACATAGCGGTTTTAACACCATTACTTTCTACAACATCTAATACTTGAGCAACCAAACAACCTGTTTGCCAAGCAAATGCTGACCCAGGCTCTAAGATTACATGAATATTATTGTATCGCGATTTAAAAGCTTTTAAAACACGAATTAAATGCTCCACATCATAGCCTTTTCTGGTCATTAAATGTCCGCCACCAAAATTTACCCATTTGGCTTGTTTAATTAAGTGTCCATATTTTGACTCAAAAGCTGCTAAGGTTTTTTCCAATGTATAGGAATCGTTTTCACACAACGCATGAAAATGAATTCCATCAATTCCCTCTGGAAGTTTATCTCCAAAATGTTCGGATGTAACACCCAAACGAGAGTTTGGTGAACAAGGATTATATAGTTCGGTAGTAACTTCAGAATATTCGGGATTTACACGAATGCCCATGCTCACCCCTTTTGCTTTACATTTTTCTTTATAAAATTCGAATTGAGATAATGAATTGAATGTTAAAACTGAAGAATAATCCAATAACTCATCAATTTCATTTGGAGCAATAGCCACCACATAAGAATGGGCTTTGGTTTTCATTTCTTCAAAACAAAGTCTGGCTTCATACAGCGAACTCGCCGTTGCACCTTTAATATACTCTCTAACAATAGGGAATGTACTCCACATAGCAAAACCTTTAAAAGCCAAAATAATTTCTACATCAGCTCGTTCTGCAACACTTTTAATCAATGCTAAATTTCGTCGAAGCAATTCTTCCTCGATAATGTAACACGTTTCTGGTATTTTGGTTAAATCTATTGACAAGATTAATTTGAAAATTTGAAGATAATTTAATTTGAAAATTATAAACAAACAATTTTGTGTAGTAACACAAAGTTGTTTGTTTAGTCCTCCCTTCGGGAGGGTTGGGTGGGCTTCTACACCTCTAAATCAATATTATGCAACTCGTGCCAAGGCAAACCTTGTACATTTAATTCAGCCATAAAAGGATCCGGATTAAATTCTTCTACGTTAAATACTCCCGCACCTTTCCATTCGCCTTTTAAGAACATCATTGCTCCAATCATGGCAGGAACTCCTGTAGTGTATGAAACACCTTGAGTACCCGTTTCTTTATAGGCTATTTCGTGTGAACAGTTGTTGTAAACGTAATATGTTTTTTCTTTTCCGTCTTTTATTCCTTTAATTCTACAGCCTATTGAAGTTTCTCCTGTGTAATTTTCTCCTAAATCGCCAGGATTTGGCAATACAGCTTTTAAGAATTGAATCGGAATAATTTCTTTTCCTTCATACATGATTGGTGCGATACCAGCCATTCCTATATTTTGAATAACTCTCAAATGTGTTAAATATTCCTGACCAAAAGTCATCCAAAAACGGGCTCTTTTTAGGGTTGGAAAATTTTTTACCAACGATTCCAGTTCTTCGTGATACAACACATACGATTCTTTAGGTCCGATGTTTGGATAATTGATGGGTTGATGAATTTCGTGTGGTTCAGTTTCTACCCATTTACCGTTTTCCCAGTATTTACCTTTTTGAGTAACCTCTCTGATGTTAATTTCTGGGTTAAAGTTGGTAGCAAAGGCTTTACCATGGTCGCCTGCATTACAGTCAACAATATCTAAATACTGAATTTCATCAAAATGATGTTTAGCTGCATACGCAGTGTAAATTGCCGAAACACCAGGGTCGAAACCACAACCTAAAATAGCGGTTAATCCTGCTTTTTTAAATCTATCTTGATAAGCCCATTGCCAACTGTATTCAAATTTTGCTTCATCTAAAGGTTCGTAGTTTGCTGTATCTAAATAATTTACACCAGTTAATAAGCAAGCATCCATGATGGTTAAATCTTGGTAAGGCAAGGCTAAGTTTACACAAAGTACTGGTTTATATTTTTTGAACAATTCAACCAATTCAGGAACATGATCTGCGTTTACTTGTGCTGTTTGAATAGTTACGCCTAAATCTCTTTTGATGGATGCTGCAATAACATCACATTTCGATTTGGTTCTACTGGCTAATACAATTTCAGTAAAAACACCAGTATTCATTGCACACTTGTAAGTTGCAACCTGTCCTACTCCTCCTGCTCCAATGATAAGTACTTTTGACATATTTTTAAATTTTTATCCCGATTAATATCGGGGACGAAATTAGTTGTTTTTATGAATTAATACAATTGCTCCAATTGTTCTTTTACTTTATCATTTTCAAGGTACTCGTCAAAAGTCATTTCTTTGTCGATACACCCATTTGGAGTTAACTCGATGATACGATTTGCTACAGTATTCATAAACTCATGATCATGAGAAGTAAACAATACAGTTCCCTTAAAATCTTTCAAGGCGTTGTTAAATGCAGTAATCGACTCTAAGTCCAAATGATTGGTCGGTTCGTCAAGTATTAATAAATTACCTTCAGCCAACATCATTTTTGAAGTCATACAACGCACTTTTTCTCCTCCCGAAAGCACACTGGATTTCTTAAATACCTCTTCACCTGAAAACAACATTTTACCTAAAAACCCTCTAATATAGACTTCGTCTTTCTCCACCGAAAATTGACGTAACCAGTCAATCAAATTATATTCAGCAGTAAAATAATGAGCATTTTCGTTTGGTAAATAGGCAGGAGTAATGGTTTGTCCGTAAGCAAATTCACCTTTATCAGGTTTAATTTCCTCCATTAATATTTGAAACAACGAAGTAATTGCCATACTGTTTTTTGATAAAAAAGCAATTTTATCTCCTTTTCGAACATTCAAATTAAAATTCTTAAACAATCCTTCTTTAGCCAAATTTGTAATGTGTAAAATTTGATCACCAGCTTCTCTGCTTTGGTTAAAGATAATAGCTGGATATTTTCTGGTAGAGGGTTTAATGTCTTCGAAATTGATTTTCTCTAACATTTTTTTACGCCCTGTTGCTTGTTTCGATTTTGATGCATTTGCACTAAAACGAGCAATAAAGTCCAACAATTCTTTCTTTTTTTCATCAGCCTTTTTATTTGCCGATTGTTTTTGACGAAGTGCTAACTGACTACTTTGGTACCAAAAGGTATAGTTACCGGTAAACACCGATATTTTTCCAAAATCAATATCTGCAACGTGGGTACAAACAGTGTCTAAAAAATGTCTGTCGTGAGAAACAACAATTACGGTATTTTTAAAATTCATTAAAAATTCCTCTAACCACGAGATGGTATGAATATCCAAATCGTTGGTAGGTTCATCTAAAATTAAAATATCAGGATTACCGAACAAGGCTTGAGCAAGCAAAACCCGCACCTTTTGATTTCCACTAATATCTTTTAATAAACTGTAATGATGTTCTTCTTTAATTCCTAATCCACTCAACATGTTTGCAGCATCCGACTCGGCATTCCAACCATCCATTTCAGCAAATTCGGCTTCCAATTCCGATGCTTTTATACCATCTGCATCGTTAAAATCTTCTTTAGCATAAATAGCATCCTTAGCCTGCATTACTTTCCACAACTTTTCGTAGCCCATCAAAACAGTGTTCAATACTGTTTGTTCGTTAAATTTGTTGTGTTCTTGACTCAATACAGCCAATCGTTTGCCAGGATCAATGGAAATATTTCCTGAATTTGGCAAAAGCTCACCTGATAAAATTTTAAGAAAGGTAGATTTACCGGCACCATTGGCACCAATAACACCATAACAATTTCCCTCGGTAAACTTAATGTTTACCTCGTCGAATAAAACTCGTTTACCGTATTGTAACGAAACATTGTGAGCAGCAATCATAAGCAATAATATTAACCCCGAACAATCGGGGGCTGCGAAGTTAAGGAAATTAACAGAAAGCGTAACGTTTAAATTTCTTGATTTTTATAAAGGGCATTTTTTATTAAAATATCTATCGAAACAATTTCAAGAGTTTTTTCGTTAGTGGCTTCTAATACAACTTTTGGGGCACAACCATTTTGGTAAGCCTCTAAAAAACGTTCGGCACACAAACACCATTTATCACCCACTTTTAAACCAGGAAAATCCCACTGCGGAACTGGAGTTATTAAATCGTTGCCTGTTTGGAACGAAAAATCTAAAAACTCGGCAGTAGCAACTATACAAACGGTGTGAATTCCAAAATCAGTTCCATCGGTATTACAACAACCGTCTCTAAAAAAACCAGTTAATGGTTGGTTACTACAAGCTATTAAAGGTTCCCCGAAAATATTGTATTGTTGTTCCATGGTTATAAACTATTTAGTAAGGTAGTTAAATCAGCATCAGTTATAGCGTTCATTTCTACATCAATTGTTGTTGGTCCACTTATACTTGTATCTTTATAAAAGTAAAATAAAGCTCCAGAAGATTGCATACCTATTAAAATAATTTTTATAGATGCTCCGTTTGGAATTAACCCAGTAACAGAATTATAAGCTTGCATTACAGATTTGGTTGCTGGAAAGTAAACAAAAGTTCCAACATTCTGTAAGTTATCAGTTTCTGAAGTAAATGTAATTGTACTTCCAGTACTATTGTTAGCTAAAACTCCACAATTTAACCAACCTAATCTTGGTATATCTCCAACATAACCATACGAATCCGTACTAAATATAGGACTTACTGAAGTTGTTACTCCTAAAGCAGCAGGATTATCAGTCCAATCGATAAATCCGCCCCCATCAAACCCTAAAAATTCTCTCATATTACTGCTGGGTGCTGAATTAGGCATCATTACCCTGTAAAAACAAGATGGTCGTAAAACCAAATCCTGACCGTCTTTTACAGCCCTAACCCTAATTTCACCATCTGTTTCCAAAATATTACCACCAGCTACAGTTGGTATTTGCCAATAAATCATGTCTTTTGGTGTATATAGTTCCACCAGCTTAACAGTAAAAGGATATCCTACAGTATCTCCAATTCGAAACAATAAGCAATCTTTACCTGCTAACAACCTTGTTCCTTGATTCCCTGTAATGGTATCGTTTGAAGGTCCAGTTATTACAAAATCTTGTTCTTGCTGCTTTTTTGAATCTAAATACGTATTTACAGGAGCGTATTCATTTTTTTCTTTTTTCTCGATTCTGTCTTTTTTACAAGACATTGCTAATAAAATAGCAATTACGACAAGAATAACTAAGTTTATTTTTTTATACATAATTTTTAGTTTTATTGATAAGCGGGGCAAATCCCCCCTCCATTTCTCCCTGATTTTGAATTATTACATCCAAAGATATAAAGAAAACCTAAACGAAGGTGAGTTTCCATAAATTTAATATTGTAACGATATTCTAAAAACGGTCTCAAACAGGTATTGGTTGTAATTCCAATACCACCTTCTAAATTCCAGTTGGTCGGTTGGGCATTTTTTAAAGCAGAAGCATCATAATTTAACCACGAATTATATCCTCCATGAGCTAATAAATAATAATTAAACCGATTTCCTCTTTTAATTTTGTATTCAATAGCCATTCCTATCATGTATTCGTTTATTTCTCCCCAACCAGGATAATAAATAAATTGAGGCACAAAACTAATAGTATTGTTAGGAAAAAAATTGGCTCTTGCCCCTACTCCAAAACTTTCGGTTTGAAAATTATACATTGCAGACGCACCTATCCCAAAGTTTTGGGCTTTGATAACTTTTAATGTGAAGAAAATTAAAATCAGGAAAACTAATTTTTTCATCATTCAAAAATAATGAATTATTTTTTCATTGAATCTTTGACATCTTTTAAAAACAAAAGCAAATTACCATCTTAAAAAAATGAATACTCTTTTAAGTAATTTCTAAAATAACCACATTCTTCATTATTTAAGTCCTATATTGTGCTACTTCTAAACTACAACTATCTATTAAACTACTGTTGTTTCTATTTTACGAGTAGTTATTATTTCTGCCGTTATCAATATTCAGCGAATTATGTAACTTTTTTAAATAATTATGTAAATAATTAAGATACTAAATTGCCACCTTTGGCTTCAATCGTTTTTAAACGAATAAATTTGAAATTATTCATCAAATACATGGTTAGTAACCGCTGCAAACTTGCGGTGAGAGAAGAATTGAAAAAACTTGATTTGCACTTTACTCCTGTAGAATTAGGCGAGGTGGAAATCATGGAAAACATTACCATGGAACAACGTGAGTTGATAAAAGCGGGCTTACTTCTTTCTGGATTGGAGTTAATGGACGATAAAAAAGCCATGTTGATTGAGAAAATAAAAAATGTAATTGTTGAAATGGTACATTATACTGATGATTTAATTAAAGTTAACTTCTCTGATTACTTAAGCGAAAAATTAAAATACGATTACACCTATTTATCAAATCTGTTTTCGGAAGTACAAGGAACCACCATTGAACAATTTATTATTGCTCATAAAATAGAGCGGATAAAAGAGTTGATGATTTATGGTGAGTTAAATATTACCGAAATTGCATGGAAAATGAATTACAGCAGTGTGGCTCATTTATCCAATCAATTTAAAAAAATGACTGGATTATCACCATCACATTTTAAGCAATTAAAAGACAAACGACGTAGCCCAATTGAAGAAATTGGAAATGTTAACGAATCTACTTTATAACATGGAAACCAAACAAACATTAGAACTTCTTAAGAAATCTGAAAAAGAACTTATTGCTGCCAACAAAGAATTGGTTTTTCAAAATGATGAAAAAGAAAAGCGTGCTGATGAATTAGGTGTTGCTAACAAAGAATTGGCTTTTCAAAACGTTGAAAAAGAAAAACGTGCAGCAGAATTGATTATTGCAAATGAGGAACTTGCTTTTCAGAACAATGAAAAAGAAAAGAGAGCTGATGAACTAGGTGTTGCTAACAAAGAATTGGCTTTTCAAAACGATGAAAAAGAAAAACGTGCAGCAGAATTAATTGTAGCAAATAAAGAACTGGCTTTTCAAAACGACGAAAAAGAAAAAAGAGCCAATGAGCTAGGTGTTGCCAACAAAGAATTGGCTTTTCAAAATGATGAAAAAGAAAAACGTGCAGCAGAATTAATTGTAGCAAATAAAGAACTGGCTT
>CAYJMI010000039.1:0-28966 GCA_964371285.1 uncultured Vicingus sp.
CTACAGCGTTCGATTCGGTAACTTTATACGGTAACGACCCCGATTTACGACCAGATATTTACGGTAAAATTGGTAATTCGGGCGTTTCTATTTGTTGTTTAGACGATTTAAAGAAACTCTATTCCGGTTTCGATTTATCACACCACATGACTTCGGTGAGCATGACCATTAATGGACCAGCACCTATGTTATTGGGCTTTTTTATGAATGCGGCAATTGACCAAAATTGTGAGAAATATATTATTGAGAAAAATTTAGAAAAAGAAGTGGATGCTAAAATTGCTGCCATTTATAAAGCCAAAGGTGTTAAACGACCTGCTTACCAAGGTAAATTACCCGAAGGTAATAATGGTTTAGGATTAATGTTGTTGGGTATTACCGGCGACCAAGTGTTACCAGCCGATGTATATCAAAAAATTAAAACAGAAACGTTAGCTACCGTTAGAGGAACGGTTCAAGCCGATATTTTAAAAGAAGACCAAGCACAAAATACTTGTATTTTTTCTACCGAATTTGCTTTGCGTTTAATGGGCGATGTGCAAGAATATTTTATTACCAAAAACGTACGTAATTTTTATTCGGTTTCTATTTCGGGTTACCACATTGCCGAAGCCGGTGCCAACCCCATTACTCAATTGGCGTTAACGTTAAGCAACGGTTTTACTTATGTTGAATATTACTTGAGTCGTGGTATGGACATCAATGCTTTTGGACCCAATTTATCGTTTTTCTTTAGCAACGGAATTGACCCCGAATATGCAGTAATTGGACGAGTTGCCCGTAGAATTTGGGCAAAAGCCATGGCAAAAAAATACGGTGCCGATGCCCGTTCGCAAATGTTAAAATACCACATCCAAACCAGCGGACGAAGTTTACACGCACAAGAAATTGATTTTAACGACATCAGAACCACATTACAAGCCTTGTATGCCATTTACGACAACTGCAACTCTTTACACACCAATGCTTACGACGAAGCCATTACCACGCCTACCGAAGAAAGCGTGCGTAGAGCAATGGCAATACAGTTGATTATTAACCGCGAATTAGGCTTGGCCAAAAACGAAAACCCAATACAAGGAGCGTTTATTATTGAAGAACTCACCGACTTGGTAGAAGAAGCGGTGTTAACCGAATTTGATAGAATTACCGAGCGTGGTGGTGTGTTGGGAGCTATGGAAACCATGTATCAACGCAGCAAAATACAAGAAGAAAGTTTGTATTACGAAACCTTAAAACACAACGGCGAATTTCCAATAATTGGAGTAAACACATTCTTGAGCAGCAAAGGCTCGCCAACCGTGTTGCCAAAAGAGGTGATACGTGCAACCGAAGAAGAAAAACAATACCAAATAAGCATGTTGGGTGAGTTGCACAAAGGCAATAAAGCTCGTGTTGCCGAAGAGCTGGAAAAAGTACAAAAAGCAGCCATTAACAACCAAAACATTTTTGCTCAATTGATGGAAGCCAGCAAATATTGTAGTTTGGGACAAATTACTGATGCTTTGTTTATGGTTGGTGGGCAGTATAGGAGGAATATGTAATGAATTTAATATGAGTGATGCAACTAACACAAAAAAAGATGATAGGCTTTTCAATATTTTAATTGACAATGGTGTAAGTGCTTTTAATTTTTTTGGAATAACTCTTGATGATTTGAACAAAATTATAGAAGCCTATGATTATAATAAAAATACCGTTTTCCTTAAGGGAAAAAGACATTTATTAGGTGATGTTAATGAATTTCAGGTTTATTCATTTGCCAAAGATCTTTTTATAGATGGTAATCAATATGGAAACTACTGCAGAAAACAAGGATGGTCAAAAAACAAGCTACTTTCAACTTACATTCCAAATTCAAAACTAAACATACATAACGACAATTTGACATCAGAATTTGTCCATGGTGAATATGGCTGGAAACAAAAATATGAAAACCCACTAAAAGTAGAAAAAGCCGAAGAAATAAAAAAACCCATCAGCAATAATAAAATTTTTATCAGCCATTCGTCAAAAGACGACATCCTTGTTACCAGTTTTGTAAACAACATTTTACAACTTGGTATTGGTATTTCGGATACAGATATTTTTTGCACTTCAATTGAAGGTATGAATATCCGGAATGGAGATGACTTTAGAGAAAAGATCATCAGCGAGATTAAAAGGTCTACAGCAGCTATTCTAATAATTACAAATAATTATAAGGAAAGTGAAGTCTGTTTAAATGAGATGGGGGCTATATGGGCTCTTGATATAAAAGCCTTTCCCTTAATCAATGATTCTTTAAATTTTGAAACAATCGGATTTTTATTGAAGGTAAAACAGATTTCAAAATTATCCTCTGATAGTGGTTTAGATAATTTTTTAAATTCATTTTGTGAAAAATTAGTAATTGAACCACCTAGAATACCAAAGTGGAATCAAAACCGTAATAAGTTTTTACAAGAGCTTGGAAATATACCCATTGATATACCTGAACCAATAGCAAAAAAAAGCCTCCAACCTATCTTAAAAGAGGGAGCTTATAAATTTGAAGGCAAAGATGGTCTATATTGCCCTGTGTGTTTTGAAAAAAATGGATTAACAATCCCTCTTTCTAGAAGTAATAATGGTATTCATCATTGTTCTAATTGTAAAGGGAAATTTAAATAGTAAATGACAATTTCATTTGTACTCCATTCTCTCCCTCAACCTGTGCGTAGCCTGAAGCAAAGGCAATAGCGTTGGAGACTACGTACTAAATCAACAAAAACTAGATTCCTGCCTTCGCAGGAATGACGAACGGCTAGAGCTACCGTCATTGCGAGTGGAACGCAGTGAAACAGCCTGCCTCCGCTATCGCGAGTATAGCAAAGCGTAACTCGTGATGTTATCAAAACCATTTTTTGTAGAGACGGGCGATTGCCCGTCTAACAGCATTAAAAAAAAGACGGACAATCGTCCGTCTCTACTGGATTCCGTGTCAAGCACGGAATGATGAACAGCTTGAGCTACCGTCATTGCGAGTGGAACGCAGTGAAATAGCCTGCCCCGTTTTTTCGGGGAAGCAATCTTTTATTCAGTACTTCATCAAAAAGATTGCTTCATCTCCGCTTGAAAAAGCGGAGCTTCGCAATGACGTAAATAATAAAATTGTAACTTTTTTCAATAATTGTGTAAGTTAATAGTGTGGTAATGGGTTCAACTTTGGGTTGTAATAATTCTGTTACAACTTAAATTTTTACAACATGAGCGACAAAAAAAATGACACTCGTAGCCAGATTACTGGTAACGAATCGAAAAAACAAACAACGGTAGGTTTTATCAAAAACCAACCTAGTAAGGTTGACCCTTCAAAAAAAGAACGTGTACCTAACGAAAAAGTTCCAAACATTGGCGACCCAAAAAGAAAACTTAGCACTGAAGATGTTAGTGATAAAAAAACGACTTCAATTATTACCACCGAAAAACAAAATACTCCGAGTGCTACCAACCACCAAGAGCAAAGCAAACACGACCAAGTAACAAATGCTGATGTTAAAATTACCAATCAGCACGAATCTGACCAAAAGTTTAATGGCAGCCGATTCTAAATAAAAATAAGTTGGTATTTGTCAGCTACGAATTTGCGAAAATCAACAATGATTTTCGCAAATTTTTTTATGGGATAAATTAAAGGTATTAAAATTTCTTTGCTTTCCCTATTCTCTCGTAAGTATCCGCTTTGGGAGTATAACCAAAACTGATTTCGAGTCAAGCTCGGAATAACGAAGCAACAGTAGAGACGGGCGATTGCCCGTCTAACAATAAACAAATCATAAAAAAGACGGATAATCGTCTAAAAAAGACGGACAATCGTCCGTCTCTACTACTTCATAAAAATACTGGATTCCTGCCTATGCAGGAAAGACGGACAATCGTCCGTCTCTACTTCGTAAAATACTCACTCGTTTTAACTATTTTATTTTCTTATTTTTAACGGGTGAAAAATAAATATCTACCTATGAAATATATTGTTGTTGTTTGTTTGGGGCTGGTGTTAACATCCTGTGCAAGCATGTTTAACGGTGCAGTAATGCCCAACCAATGTAAAAAATGCGAAGTTATTAATAGAATAACAAGCGAAGTGCTAAAAACTTTTGAAGGCTGCGGGAGCGAAAACACCAGACTGGAAGAACAAGCCAAAGAAGCTGCTTACGACCTCAGCCGCAATGGCGACTTGTGTAACCTTGAAGTTGTTTGCGAATCGTGGAAAAAAGAACCTGAACCTAATCCGGAAAAACAAACCACACCTACGGTAAATCAACATAGAAGCAACTAAAGTTAAATCGTACTTTTGTGGCTCAATAAATCTCAACAAAAATAATGTCTTTTACCACTTTAGGATTATCGCCAAATCTACTTGAAGCTTTAGCCAAGCAAAATTACACACAACCCTACCCTATCCAAACAGCCGCTATACCCGTAATATTAGACAAAAAGGACATTTTAGGTATTGCAAAAACAGGTTCTGGTAAAACCGCTAGTTATGTGTTACCCATTTTAATGAACTTACAACGTTCATTCATCACTAAAAACAGGCATGTAAATGTGTTGGTTTTGGTTCCTACTCGCGAGTTGGCAATGCAAGTAAATGAGGTTTTTCAATTGTTTAGTCCTGCATTACCAAACAGAATTAAATCAATGGCGGTGTATGGTGGAGTTTCTATCAATCCACAAATGATTGCTTTGCAAAATGTAAATGTGCTTATTGCCACTCCCGGTCGATTAATTGAGTTGGTAGAATCTAAAGCGGTTCATTTATCATCGGTAGAAACCTTGGTATTAGACGAGGCAGACAAAATGTTGAACCTTGGATTTCAGGAAGAAATTAACAAGATTTTTGCATTGTTGCCAAAAAAACGTCAAAACTTATTGTTTTCGGCTACTTTGAGCAACGATTTAAAAAAAATAAACCAACTGGTTCTAAACCATCCTGTCGTTATAAAAATTGAGGAAGAAGAAGATGATATTGACCAAATAGAACAAGTGGCTTACTTGGTTTCGGAAGGTAATAAAGGTCCGCTACTTCGCCATATTATTGAAAATAATGAATTGAAACAGGTGTTGGTTTTTACCTCCTCCACTTATAAAGCAGATCATGTGGCGGATAAACTTCGTAAAAACGGAATTAATGCTTCTGCCATTCACAGCAAAAAAAGTCAAACCGCACGAACCGAAGCATTGAGCAAGTTTAAAGAAGGTAAAATACGTATTTTGGTTACTACCGATTTGTTGGCTCGTGGTATCGACATTGAATTGTTCCTTGTGTGATTAATTATGAATTGCCCCGCTCACCAAAAGATTACGTTCATCGAATTGGAAGAACAGGAAGAGCCGAATCCTCTGGTAAAGCCATCACTTTTGTAACTCCGGAAGATGAACCACATTTTAAAGTGATTCAAAAAAAGATGGGTAAAAAAGTGGAACAAATTAGTTGGGAAGGTTAGAGGAAACCAAATCTTCCTTTCTAATAATATTTCTTAACCAGACCAAAAACAACACCGAAATCACCAACATTGCCCCCATAATGTACCAAGTTACTTCGTAACCAAAATGAGCAATCAATTGCATACCTGAGTTGTGTCCAAAAATGTGGGCAATAGAAAAACTCATGGTAAACAATGCCATGTATTCGGCTTGGTTGTTATATTTAGCCGCTCTACCCATAGCAAATGAGTTTAAAAAAGGAAAATTCAGCATTTCGGCATACGACATAAACACCATACCAATGATTAAAACTCCTACCCAACCAGAAATGTTCAACACAAAAAAGCTCAATGCAAAAAGCAACGTGCTTAATGCCAATATTCGGTAACGCGAAAAACGTTCGTTTTCGAAAAAACTTACCAAAGGCATTTCAAAAATAAAAATCAGTATTCCGTTTAACGACATCAACCAGCCAATTTCTTTTTCGCTTAAATGATGTACATCGTTGTAATACAATGGTATAGTTGAAAAATACTGTAAGAAAGTAAAACCTATTAATAACAAGGCTCCCAAAAACACCAAATAAGCTTTATCCTTGTAAGGTGAGCCTTTCACACCAACTTCTTCCTCCTTTATTTTGTTTGCTGAATTGCGTTCGCTTAATACATATACAAAAAGCAATCCTGCCAAAATACAAGTAACCCCGTCTATCCAAAACAAACCATTGTAACCCATTCCGAAAATAATAAAGCCACCTACTGCTGGACCCATCGAAAAACCCAAATTAATTGCCAAACGAATTAAGGTTATTGCTCGTGTTCGGTTTTCGGGTTTTGCATACGCAGCAACAGCAACAAACAAGGCTGGTCGAAACAAATCGGCAACCAACATTAAAAAGAAAATGGAAATACAAATTCCTGTAAAAGTGGTAATGTATTGCAACCCAATAAACATAAAACCAGAAACAAATAAACTCCAGAACATCACTTTATAAAACCCAAACTTATTCGTTAGCTTCCCTCCTAGCCAGGCACCACAAACCGAACCTAATCCAAATGCCGACATTACCCAACCCACATTACTCAACGTAAAATTTAAGTTTTCGGTTAAGTACAACGACATAAACGGAATAACCATAGTTCCTGCACGGTTAATTAGCGTAATTAACGACAGCCACCAAACCTGTACCGACAAGCCCTTGAACGAATTTTGATATGAATTAAATAGTTTAATTAACATGTTAAAATAAAAAACACAGCTATTTGCTGGGTAATAACGTATAATTTATGTTTTATAAAATTATAATAGATTACCCAAAGCTATTCTCACATAGCATCTTTTTGGAATATTATAATATTGTGTTTTCATAATTTTTGGTAAAACTACTAAATAAGTAAGTTGATTTTTATTTTGGGTAGTATTACTTAGAAAAAAAAGGTATTCATTTTTTACAATTTGGGCATTTCTGCTCTTGTAGTTCTTTTTTAGCTCTCCTATATTTACTATAGAAATTAAGAATAACCACCTAAAATTTTGACCCCATGAAATATCTAATCCTAATCACAGCATTTATTTTGTTGAGCAATACTAATTTTGCTTATACAAATTCAAACGACAACAACTCAAGTCTTCTCAGTTACAACGATTACATTTCAACTTATGGCGTAAATGAAACCAGTGTAGCTATTATTGATATATTTTTTGATAATCAATCTACAAAAACATCTTATCTTCCTTCAACCTCAACAAAATACAACAACAAAAATTTGTTAAAAGCGTTGGACGAATATTTGAATAAAAATATTATTGAGAATGATTTAAAAAAAGAATTAAATCAACACAACAAAAACAATAGCGGCATAAGTAAAGAAACGTATTCCAATCTGATGACTGCAACATTGAAAAGAATAAAAGAGTAAAAAAAATGCTTTTTGTTCTCATGGCGAGAAAAGAAGAAAACTTACTTAAAGGTTGTTTCTTGCATTTAATAATACACACTTCCAAAAATCTTTCATGTTTAAAATGTTATTGATAATTAAATAGGCACTAAACCGTTTAGGTAGATGTTGTTCATGTTTTGGTTTAGAAATCATGATGAAAGGAATATATCCTAGAACTCAACATTAGCTAATTATTTTTTTATCTTTGGTCGGTGAATAAATTTATTTTTATATTACTTGTTTTTTTGTTTGCTGTTATTGCTGATTTTAAAGGGCAAATAATTAAAAATCAACACCTAAAAATTGATTCATTAATACAACGAGTTGAAGTTTCTAACGACAGCATAAAAGTATTGTGTTTAAATAATTTGGCCAACGAATACCGAATTATTGGAGAACTAACTACTGCAAAATCGTATGCTGATGAAGGATTATCCATAGCAAAAAAAATTAAATGGAATCATGGTAAAGCTTTATCTTATAATAATTTAGCTTACATTAATATTTACGAAAGCGATTTTGAAACAGCTATAAAAAATGCAGTTGATGCACTTAAAATTGGTGAAGCCACCAACGACAAGGAAAACCTTGGATTTTCTTATTTATACTTAGGATACATCTACGAAAGTTTAGGTGAAAACAAAGAGGTTCTAGGCTATTATCAAAAATCGTTGGCTCTTAGAAAAGAGCTTGGTAACAATTACAATTTAGGTTTTAGTTATACTTATCTTGGAAATTATTACAACACGTTAAAAAACTATGATTCTTCTATTTTTTACCACAGTCTTGCCCTGCAAGCTAGGTTAATTGATGGTGATGCTAGAAGTATTGCCGATTCCTATTTATTAATTGGTAAAGCACAGTTTAAACAAAAACTATACGACCAAGCATTAAAGAACTATGATTCATCACTAAAGAAGTATGAACTTATTAATGATAAAAAAAGGTTGGCAGAAACGTATAGAATTTTTGCCGAAGCGTATCTTTTTACAGATAATTTAGGAGTTGCTGAACACTACTTAACACAATCCTTAAATTTATCACTCGAATTAGGCATTTTAGATAATTTGATTGCTGTTTATGACGAATTAGCCAATTTACAAGAGAAAAAAGGAGATTTTGAACAGGCTTATACTTCGTTAAGAAAACACATCAATTACAAAGATAGTATTGGAAACAACAATGTATATAGAGAAGTAACTAAACAAATTTTAAAACACAAACGAGACAAAGAAGAAAAAATAAAGCAAATACAATATCAAAAAGAAAAAGAAACTCAACAAATTTTAATTCTAGCCATTGCAAGTGGATTGGGCTTAGTGGTTATTTTTCTCATTTTTGTATTTAACCGTTTACAAATTACAAAAAAACAAAAACTGGTCATTGAACAACAAAAAGAAGAAGTAGAATCTTCACACCATCAATTAAAGGTGAAGAACCAAGAAATTACCGATTCTATTAATTATGCACGTCGAATTCAATCTGCGATTCTTCCATCTGATAAAGTTGTAAAAGAATCTTTAAAAGAATCATTTATCCTTTACAAACCTAAAGATATTGTTGCAGGAGATTTTTACTGGTTAGAGGTTGTAAAAAGTGATGAGTCAAGAGTGATGAATGATGAGAACCCATCACCCAATACCCATCACTCACAATTGATTTTATTTGCAATTGCCGATTGTACAGGTCATGGTGTTCCGGGTGCAATGGTTTCTGTGGTGTGTAACAATGCTCTTAACAGATCGGTTAGAGAACATGGATTAACCGACCCTGGAGAAATTTTGGATAAAGCAAGGGATATCATTTTACACGAATTTGAAAAATCAGAAGAAGATGTAAATGATGGAATGGACATTGCTCTGTGTTCTTTAGAAGGTAATACGTTAAAATATGCTGGTGCAAATATTCCTTTATGGATTGTTCGATCATCGCATCATTCTGCACTTGATGCGAAATCTACAAGTAAGAATGAGATTGAGGTTCAAGCCCACAATGGCGATTTCGAATTGATTGAAATTAAACCAAATAAACAACCCATTGGTAAATTTGAAAAAACACAACCATACACTACAAATACTTTTGAAACAATAAAAGGAGATTGTATTTATATTTTCTCCGATGGTTTTGTTGATCAGTTTGGTGGAGAAAAAGGAAAGAAATTTAAAGCCAAAGCTTTTAGAGAACTGTTATTGTCTTTTCAGGACAAATCAATGAAAGAACAAAATAAACTGCTAAATCAATCTTTCGAAATTTGGAAAGACAAATTAGAACAAGTTGATGATGTTTGTATTATCGGTGTGAGAGTTTGACGAAGTCAATTCTCGAATGCCAGATAATACAAATCCGACAGCTGGCGGATATAATCATAGGCGTTAGAATATGATGCAAAGTTTACCCTGAGTGAAACCGAATGGGTGTAATTGAGGTAAGAATTGCATGAATTTAAAACTATTTAAAACCCAAAATAGAAAACAAACCGAAATAGAATCGAATAATATATCGTAATCCATGTAGTATTTGTGAACTCATTATTTTATCAACCTTACCAAAATTTATTTATAGTATTGTTACATTTGTAGTGTATGTCATCGTTAGCAAATTATCTATCGCTCGTAAAATTTAGCCACACCATTTTTGCATTGCCTTTTGCAGTGATTGGATTTTTTATTGGTGTAAGCCAAACCGATTTACCTATAAACTGGTTGCTGTTTTTATACGTGGTATTGTGTATGGTTTTTGCCCGAAGTGCAGCTATGGCTTTTAATCGTTTTATTGACAGAGAAATTGACCAGAAAAATGTACGAACAGCTCAAGTTCGGGAAATACCAAACGGAACGATAAAACCAGCATCAGCCTTGTTTTTTGTTATTCTAAATTGTATTTTATTTGTGGCTACAACGTATTTTATCAATCCAATATGTTTTTATTTATCACCTGTTGCCTTAATTGTAGTATTGGGATACAGCTTAACCAAACGGTTTACAGCATTATGTCATTTGGTGTTAGGTATTGGTTTATCGTTAGCACCTATTGGAGCCTATTTGGCAGTAACCGGAAAATTCGATTGGCTTCCGTTATTCTATTCATTTGCAGTATTATTTTGGGTAAGTGGTTTTGATATTATTTACGCCTTGCAAGACGAAGAATTTGATAAAATACAACAATTGCACTCCATTCCTGTTTTATTAGGTAAACGAAATGCTTTGTATTTATCTAATATTCTGCACATTTTTACAGCTTCATTTATCATTTTTGCAGGAATATATGCGTCGTTTAATTGGATATACTGGATAGGTTCTGGTATCTTTATTGGATTACTTGTGTATCAACATATTATTGTGAAACCAACGGATTTAAGCAAAGTAAACTTAGCTTTTTTTACTACAAATGGTATTGCCAGTGTTGTATTTTCTGCTTTTGTATTAATGGAACTATTTTTAGCTTAATTATAGATATTGAAATATTTTACGCTCATAAAAAAACTAGTTATCAATAAATGGACAGCGATATTAATCCTACTATTTATTGTTGTGGTAATGTCTTCCAATTTTATTGTTAAATATTCCACAAAAAATAGAATTTTTAGCTCAATTACTACCATACCTAGTGCCGATGTGGCTTTAGTATTGGGCACCAGCAGATACACCACCAAAGGTTATGCTAATTTGTTTTTTAAATACCGCATACAAGCTGCTGTTGAACTTTACAAAACAGGAAAAATAAAACACATTATTGTTAGTGGCGATAATAGTTTGTTTGAGTATAACGAACCTCGTGAAATGCGAAGAGCTTTAGTAAGAGAAGGTATTCCGATTGAAGCCATTACTTTAGATTACGCTGGGTTTAGAACATTAGATTCAGTAGTAAGGTGTAAAGAAGTTTTTGGTCAAAATCATTTCATCATCATTTCTCAGGAATTTCATATTGCGAGAGCTTTATTTATAGCAAAAAAATTTAAAATAAATGCCGTTGGATATGCTGCAAAAAGTCCACCACAGCAGTATTCTTTTAAAACAAATGTTCGGGAGTTTTTTGCACGAACAATGGCTATTTTCGATTTGTATATTTTAAATACTCAACCAAAGTTTTTAGGAAATAGAGAAGAAATAATAATTGGATAATTAGCTAATTAAATAATGTGATGATGATTTTTACTTAAGAGTTAATAAATCCTCCACTCCAATGTATTTTTCTGATGTAAAACCTTCAGCATATTTCACATTAATTTCTCGTCCGTATTGCATCATTCTAGCTTTAATAAAATCAAGAAATTCTTCACCACTTATGGGTGTCTTAGGTTCATTTGAACTTGGGTCAAAAAATTGGGATTTAAAACATTGAATGGCTTCTATTTTTTTATCTACAAATGCTGTTACATCTACCACAAAATCGGGTTTAATAAATCTATCTTGAATATAGTGATAAACAGCCGTTGGTCGCCATTTATCCTGATTGATTCCATTTAATGATGTTTCTATTTTTATTAACCCAGCGTAAAAACATGCCTCCGAAATTAGTTTTGATGCTCTACCGTGGTCGGGATGACGGTCTTTTATCGCATTTGCTAAAACTATTTCTGGTTTATATTTTCTAATTATTTTAATAATCTCTACTTGACTTTCTTTATCATTTCTAAAAAACCCATCAGCTAATCCAAGGTTTTCTCTCACTTCCACCCCTAAAACTTTGGCAGCATTTTTGGCTTCAATCAATCGTAATTCTCCACTTCCTCGAGAGCCTAATTCACCAATGGTTAAATCTAAAATACCCACTTTTTTGCCTTGAGCAATATGTTTTAAAATGGTTCCAGAACAACTCAACTCAACATCATCTGGATGAACACCTATTGCTAAAATATCTAATTTCATTTGGCTATTTTTTTATTCAAAATTATGATATTATTTTTTGTATAAGTTCTTACTGCTTCTTATTATCTTTGCCCCAACAGATATTTGAGCTAATATTTAATCTCTAATCTCTGGCTCATTAACCGCAAAACAGATTATCTTTGTAAAAAAAATATGAGAATAGAATTTAAAGGTGCCGCTAGAACAGTTACAGGAAGTAAACACCTTATTACCTTATATTCTGGAAAAACAATATTATTGGACTGTGGATTGTTTCAAGGAAAAGATGCTTCAGAATCTGACAACAACAAACACTTAGGTTTTGACCCATCAAAAGTAGATTATTGTATTTTATCACATGCTCACATCGACCACTCTGGAGCAATTCCATATTTGGTAAAAAAGGGTTTTAAAGGTCAGATATATTGTACCAAAGCAACTAAAGATTTATGCGAAATAATGTTGGTAGATAGTGCTCATATTCAAGAAGCTGATGTTAGATACTTGAATAAAGCTCGTGCACAAAAAGAATTAGAACCCATTGAACCATTATACACTATTGAAGATGCCATAACATCTTTAAAACATTTTCAAGGAGTGAATTACGATAACTGGATAAAAATTGATGATGAAGTAGAGCTTTGTTTTACAGTTATTGGGCATATATTAGGTGCCGGAGCTGTTAATTTAAAAATTAAAGAAAACGGTAATGTACATAAATTATGTTATACAGGCGATATAGGCAGACCAGATCATAAGATTATTAAAAACCCTAAACCTTATCTTGAAGCTGATTATATTATTACCGAATCTACTTATGGAAACAGGCTCCATGAAAATAATAAAAATAGTGAAAAAAAATTACTAGAAATTGTTTACGAAACTTGTGTCGTAAAAAAAGGAAAACTGATAATTCCAGCATTTAGTTTAGGGCGTACACAAGAAATTGTTTATGCTCTAGACCAATTAGAAAACAATGGACAATTACCAAAAATAAATGTGTATGTCGATAGTCCTTTATCTACTAATGCCACCGAAATATTAAAAAGACACCCCGAATGTTTTAATCAAAAAATATTAAACTACATGAAGGTTGATTCCGACCCTTTTAATTTTAATCGACTACATTATATTACCGATGTTGAAGAATCAAAACTCTTGAACCAATCAGAAGAACCTTGTATTATTATCTCAGCTTCTGGCATGATGGAAGCAGGAAGAATTATGCACCATTTAAGAAACAACATTTCAAACCAAAAAAACACCATTTTAGTTGTTGGATATTGTTCTCCACAAACTTTAGGCTATCGCATAGCAAGAGGTGATAAAATGGTTAAAATATTTGGCGAAGAGTTAGAAGTAAAGGCTGATGTAAAAATAATGGATGAGTATAGTGCTCATGGCGATTACAATGAAATGATTAGTTATTTGACCATGAACGACCCATCAAAAGTAAAAGAGCTATTTTTAGTTCATGGTGAATACGATGTTCAAGTTGAATATAGAGAAAAACTAGAAAAAGCTGGGTTTAAAACTGTTCGGATACCAGATTTGAATTCTGAATATTTGATTTAGAAAACCAAAGTCGGAAGACCGAAAATGGTATTTTCTTCCGACTTCGGGCTTCGGACTTCGGGCTTTTGCTCTTTTTTGTTAAAGAAGTGTTAATTCAATAACAACTCTAAAAAACAAGTCTAACTTTGATTTATAAATTTTTAAAATACAATATACAATTATGAAAAAAATATTACTATCATTTGGAATTGCTGCTTTAACCATGTTTAGCGTCCATGCACAAGAAACAAAAACTGATAATGCTGTAATAGTAAATCCAAATGCAGCAGTAATAACTTTTGAAACTGATGTTATCGATTATGGTACTATCGAACAAGCAGCTGATGGAGTTAGAGAATTCAAATTTAAAAATACAGGAAAAGAGCCGTTAATTATTTCAAATGCAACTGGAAGTTGCGGTTGTACCGTTCCTACTTGGTCTAAAGAACCAATTTTACCTGGAAAAAGTGGTGTTATTAGCGTTAAATATGATACTAAACGTTTAGGTGCTATTAATAAATCTGTTACTGTTACTTCAAACGCAACAGAAGCAACTAAAGTTTTAAGAATAAAAGGTGATATTATTGCCCCAAAAACTAGTCCTGTTAAAGAAGGTGCAACTGGACCTGTAGAAAACTAAAATTTAGATGATTGGTTATTGATTAGTTTTAGTAATCCGTCAGTTGACGGAAGGTTTAAAAGAGTCGCTAGCAATAGCGACTCTTTTTTTTATTACAATCTGTTAAACCCAAACTCAGCATTAGAAGATGCTGAATCGACAAACAATTTGTAATCAATGAATTACATTCATTGAAACAAATTCTAGGTCGGGGTTAAACCCAACTAAATTATATAGTTCGGATTTTCAATCGTCCTAATAATTAATTTGGGTTAAAGTTATACCTTACCTACAACAACTTTCTTACCTTTACAAAAAAAATAATTATGCCAACAATATCAGATAGAGGTAATTTAATGCCCGAATCACCCATACGAAAATTGGTGCCTTTTGCTGAAGCCGCAAAAAAGAAAGGGCGAAAAGTTTTTCATTTGAATATTGGTCAGCCCGATATTGAAACCCCACAAATAGCTTTAGATGCCATAAAAAATATTAATTTTAAAGTTATTGAGTACAGTCATTCTGCTGGAATAGAATCGTATCGCAAAGGATTAGCTGAATATTACAATAAACTAAATTTAGGCGTTTCGTTCGAAGATATATTAATTACCACTGGTGGTTCTGAAGCATTGCTTTTTGCATTCAACTCCTGTTTAAATGCTGGTGACGAAGTAATTATTCCAGAACCATTTTATGCCAATTACAACGGATTTGCTACAACAGCTGACGTTAAAGTTGTTCCCGTAACTTCATCCATCGAAACAGGATTTAGTTTACCTCCAATTGCAGAATTTGAGAAATTGATTACTCCTAAAACCAAAGCTATACTAATTTGCAACCCCAGCAACCCAACAGGCTACTTATACTCAAAAGAAGAATTGGAAACCTTAAAAAACATTGTAATTAAACACAATTTATATTTAATTGCTGATGAAGTTTACCGTGAATTTTGTTACGATGGTAAAACTCACTATTCAGTTTTTAATTTATCTGGGCTTGAGGAACATGCTATTGTTATCGATTCTGTATCGAAAAGATACAGCATGTGTGGAGCAAGAATTGGAGCATTTATTTCAAAAAATAAAAAACTAGTTTCAATAGCAATGAAATATGCACAAGCACGTTTAAGCCCACCAACATTCGGACAAATTGCAGGAGAAGCAGCATTAAAAACACCACAATCGTATTTTGATAATGTAATTGCTGAATATGTTGAACGACGAAATATTGTAATTGAAGGATTAAATGCCATTGAAGGTGTTAAATGCCCAAATCCTGGAGGAGCATTTTATGCTGTTGCAGAATTACCAATAGACAATGCAGAAGTTTTCTGCCAATGGTTATTAGAAGAATTTGAATACAACAATCAAACTGTAATGCTAGCTCCAGCAGCTGGTTTTTATGCTACTAAAGGATTAGGAACAAAAGAAGTAAGAATTGCATATGTTTTAAACAAAGAAGCACTAAAAGAAGCATTGGTTTGTTTAAAGAAAGCACTCGAGGTTTATAAGGGCTCTTCTATAAGAAAAAACGAAGCTCAATTAAAGGCATAATAATTGTTTATTTAATTCATTATTAATCCTTAAATTTAAAAAAATGAAGAAAATTTTATTATCAACATTGCTATTAGTAGTAGTAAGCATTAGTGTAAATGCACAAAAAAAATACAAAATAATTACCACAATTGAATCAATTGTACCAGGTGGTTTAGGTCGTTCAAGAATAATTGAAGGAACATCAGTGGTTGATGCAGCAATGTTCACAACTCAAAGAACTGACGGAAAAGACAGCAAACAGGGAGATGTAAAAAGAAGTGATGCTAAAATTGATGCTTTAAATGAAACTAAAATCCTAAACTTTTATAGCTTGGCTGGAATTAACTTCCAAAATATAGCTTCAAACGACGCTATGATTACTTCTGTTTTGAACACTTTATCAGAGCAAGGATGGGAATTATTTACCGTAGTAAGTGGTGTTGAAAGTGATGCAGGAAAGGATGATGGTAATGGTGTTTTTATAACTAGATATGTTTTTAGAAAATAATTTCCTTTTTTTTAATCTAATTAAAGCCTCACCAGAGGCTTTTTTCAGTTAATAACTTTGTTAATAAGCTATTAACATCTTGTTAATATAACATTGACTATATTATAAATTTGTATAAACCAAAAAAACAGTAATTTATGTTTACACTATTTGGCAAAAAGAAAATTAAAGAAGATGTAGCAGTAAACATCTTTATTAACAATTTGTTGGATACTGTTGAGAAAGGATTTCCAGAAGTTGCAGGAATAATTAACGATTCTCCAGAATTTGTAGAATCACCTAAGATTCAAGAAAACAACTCTGAAAAATTCCTACTCATTGTAATTGCTGCTAATCTGACTTATATTCCTGAACATTTCAATGGAAATCAAGAAGAGCGATTAATGGCATTAATTTTCGATCAGCTTTCGCAAGTATTTGATGTTGATAAAACTACTCTTGAGAAAGTAATTGGCGATTATCAATGTTACATCTCGAAAGTGAATCAACCTTCAAAAAACACCATATATGGTATTTCAAAAGCAGTTTTTGGCAAGTATAACCTTAACGAATACCAAGATGACTATTTTAAAGCAATGAAAAGTCCAAATCCAATGTTCTTAAAAAGAATGGATGAAGTAATGGAAAGTTTTGTTTGGAATTGGGAAGGTTTTAAAGAGAAATATCAAATTGCACACTAATCAATAATTTACAACTAAACCAAAAAGGGGTTGATTAATATAATCAACCCCTTTTTGATTTCAAAATCTGGGATATTAACTACACTTTCATTTTTATCAAAAAATAGATGTTAATCCCTACTATTACTGAATTAGTAATAATAATTGGAATTGAAAAGTTTAATAAAACTCCATACACGATAAATATCAAACAACCAATGGTATTGATTACTCTGAGTTTTTTAATGTTTTTCATTAAAAATGAAATCAATACAATTGCCGAAGCAATATAGCCTATTAGTTCTGTCATGTTTAGTTTAAATTAAAATGTTGTTCTGCCATTTCGCAAATGGCATCGCCAATTGCCAAACAAGCTGTAGCAGCAGGTGATGGAGCATTTAACACGTGTATGCTTTTTCCTTGGTATTCTATTCTAAAATCGTCTCTAGTGTCACCATTTTGCCCCAGCAACATAGCTCTTACTCCTGCTCTACCCGGTTTTATATCGTCCATGGTTAACGACGGAATGATATAACGAAGTGTTTGTAAAAATAATCGCTTAGAAAATGCTCTACGATATTCATTATAAGCAAATCCTGTATTATTAAGTAACAAATTCCATGTTCCTTTGTAACTTAAGGCATCGGCAGTATCTCTAAAACTAAAATCTGTTTTTTTGTACCCTTCACGTTTAAACGTGAATACTGCATTTGGTCCACACTCTATGTCACCATTAGTCATTCGGGTAAAATGTACACCTAAAAAGGGGAAATCGGGATTAGGAACAGGATAAATTAAGTTTTTTACTTTATGTTTAGCTTCATCAGTTAGTTCGTAATAATCGCCTCTAAAACCGACTACTTTTTCTTTGAGTTTTACACCATCTTTTTTAGCCAATCTATCAGCCTGTAGCCCTCCACAAAAAATCATGTATTTGGTAAAGTAGTTGTTTTTAGAAGTTATCACTTCTGTTATTTCAGTTCCGTGGATATAATCTTTTACTTCTTCCGCTAAAACTATTGAACTCTCTGGTTGTTTGGCTACTAATAACTCGGCAAATTTTTCTGTTGTTGATCTATAATCAATTATTCCTGTGCATGGTACCCAAAGCCCTCCAATACATTCAACAAAAGGTTCAATGTCTTTTACTTGGCTTGGTGATATTTTTTCAATTCCTTCCGTATCATTAGCCACACCATTTTCAAAAATTTTATTCATATATGGCAGTTCATTTTCATTAACTGCTACAACCACTTTTCCGCAAACATCATGTTTAATGTTATAATCCTGAGCAAACTTAACGAGTTGCTTTCTGCCATCTACACAGGTTTGAGCTTTTTTAGAACCCGGTTTATAATACAAACCCGAATGAATTACACCTGAATTATTACCTGTTTGATGGTCGGCTAAATGAGATTGTTTCTCTATCAGTAAGATTTTTAACTTAGGATATTTTAATTGAATTTTATAAGCGGTTGCTGTTCCTACGATACCACCTCCAACGATAGTAATATCGTATATTTTTTTATTTTTCAAGACTTCCTTATTTTAGCATACGAAGTTAAAAATAATTAATGTGTTGTTACTTTTTTTGGAACGGTAAGTAACAACAAAAATCCGATTACAAAAAATACAATTAATCCTAAAATAGATTTTCTTATATCTCCAGTGAATCCTTCAATAAAACCGAACATAAATGTGCCAATTACAATACCTATTTTTTCGGTAATGTCGTAAAAACTAAAAAACGAAGCATGGTCTTGGGTTTCGGGCAACAATTTAGAATACGTTGAACGTGATAAGGACTGAATTCCCCCCATTACAAAACCAACCACTCCTGCAATAATATAAAAATGTAAAGGAGTTGTTACAAATGCATAAGCACAAATACATATCGCTATCCAAATAAAAATGTTAATCCCTAGTGCTTTAATATTACCAATTTTGCCCGATAAATACGCCATTAAATACGCCCCTGGAATGGCAATAAACTGGATAATTAAAACACTTATTATCAATCCTGTAGTTTTACTCGATTCATCTGCCCAAGAAATTTCTTTTGTTCCAAAAAAAATGGCCATAATCATTACCGTTTGAACTCCCATGCTGTATACAAAAAAAGCAGCCAAATATCGTTTTAGCTGTTTCATTTGTTTTAACTCCTTCCAAACTTTATTCAATTCCTTGAATCCTTGAAAAAAGATATTTCCTGTAGGTTTTCTGTTGTACACATTGTTTGGTAAACGGGCATAAGTAATTTGACTAAAACCTATCCACCAAATACCTGTTAATACAAACGAATAACGAGCATCCACACCAAAAACTTGAATTAATACCAAGCAAATAATCAGCAATAAAGAACTTCCGATATAACCTTTTGAAAATCCCTGAGCACTAATTTTATCGTGTAAATCGGGTGTGGCAATTTCGGGCAAATAGGCATTGTAAAACACTAAACTTCCCCAAAAACCAACGCTTGCAAAAAGAACGGAAATCATACTCAACTCCATGTGATTTTCATTAAAAAAGAACAAACTCATACATGACAGTGCTCCTAAGTAACAGAAAAATTTCATGAACGATTTTTTGTTTCCGGAATAATCGGCAATACCCGATAAAATTGGAGACAATATAGAAACGATAATAAATGAAAGCGAAACTATATATGAATACAACTCAGTATTAATTAAGGTAAAGTTGAAAAAATCAACTTTTTGAGGAACTACAGCTTCATAAAATATAGGAAAAATAGCAGTGGTAATAACTAACGGATACACCGAATTTGCCCAATCGTAGAAGGTCCAAGCACTGATTATTTTTTTATTATTTTGTTCCAAGTTGGTTTGTAATTAATTGTTATTGGTTTCTTGTTACTTGTTTTACCGCAAAGTCGCAAAGTTTCTTGTTTTTAATTTCGTTCGTCTACGTAGTCCTCCCTTCAGAGGGGTTGGGGAGGCTCTTCTGACTATTTTTCCCTACAATCTTCACAATAAATATTTTTCACTGATAAATCTTTAAGCAATTGAAAACTCATGTTTGGATTTCCAAAAAGTTTACAAAATCGCTCTTTGTTAAGTTGTTTTGCCCGAATTAAAAACTCGGCATATTCTTTTTCAGAAACTAACTTTTTATCATAAATAGCAATGGTTAAAAAGGTAAACAAAAACTCTTCGTCAATATCTGGGTTTATAACCCAAGGTTTCATTAATTCAATCGCCCAACTTATTCGCATTTGAAAAATAAAATAATCACTTATCTGAACCACCTGATCTTTGCTTAACTGTGATTGCAAAAGCATTTTTTTAACTTCTAAAAGCGATTTATCTCGTTCCTTAAACTTCTTGGTTTCATAATAATAATCAGCGGAAATAATATTGTGATTTAATATCAGCTGATGAATTCTGAAGGGTTCAATATCATTCCCGTACAAGACTTTAATATCTTTCAAAAGATTTTTAGGGTCTGTTTCTCTCGAATAATCTTCAGACCACAATAAAAGGTTTAAAATAGCTTTGTTATAATTAATATAAGGGTTATTAGGGTCAATTAACGACTGTATTTTAATTTCTTTCAATAAATGTTGGTTCAAACTATCCCTGTTTTCGGTTGTATTGTAATACCAACGAAAAGCCAGTTGATTATTGTTTAACGAGACTGTTTCTTTAAAATGTGGAATACTTATTTTTAATACCTCATCGCCTTCAATTTTACCTTCTTTAATAGCACTAAATAAGAGGGATTGATACATTTTAGCCTTTACATAATCCTTAGATTTAATGGCTTGTTTTAATTGGGTAGGTAGCTCTTTAAATAAAGAAGTATCCATGTAAATTTTTTCTACAGAAAGTTTAATAACAGCTTTACGTTGGTCTTCTAAATAGGGTTCTAAATTGTATGCTAAGGTGTCGGAGTTTACTACTTTTAAAATGGCTTCTTTTGACAATCCTGTAAATTGTTTTTCATAAGGTGACCCTTTAATAGACTCGTAAAAACCAAGAAGATTTTCTTCTGTTTTTATTGATGTAGGAACTTCTTGAAGTTTGTATGCTGCAATTGCTTTTAAAATATTTTGAGCTCTTTTTTCTTGTAAAATTTTATTGTCTTTTTCATTCCCTTCAATTGAAGAATATGCAATAATTTCAATTTTTTTAAGGTCGTATCTGTTTAAGCTAATAGAATCTAGAAAAGGCTCTATGTCTTCCATTTTATAATCATATTTATTTCTTTCGAAAGGAACTGTAAAAGTTAAGGTGTTTAAAACAGAGTCTGCTTTATTGCTAACCGACAAGGTGTCCATGATAAAACCTAAGTTTAACGATTTTAAATTTTCTCCTGCTAAACTGTTGTACACAATAGTTTGGCATAAGCAATTGTTTTTAATGATGAGTAGTGTAAATTCAACGTTATTGGTATCAATATAAGAAGGTATTAATCCTAATGATACTTCTAATTGGCCAACATCTTTCAGCTCATTTTTACTCAATAAATAATTTTTGTTTACTGGAGGTAACAATATTCCGCTATGTATTTTTGAAGGATATAAACGATTGCCAGTTTCACACGAAAACTGGTTTCTAGAAATAACATCTAAAGCTATTGCATCGTTATTAGACGACATCACATTTTTAAACAATTCTAAATCATGAAAAAAGAAATAAATTTCTCCATTTTTAAAAAAAATATTATCTGACATTAACTCAGGTAGATAGGGAAAATTTTTCTCTATTTCAGCACACTTGTCTTTACTGTATGGCTCAATTTTATAATCATCATTTACCAGCTTTAATCCAACTGGCATAATAAATGGCTCTGAACCATAAACTTGAGTAGCAATAATTCGTTTTGATTTAGTATCAAAACTTATAGCCGTTCCCACATTGTAATACGCCTTGTTAAAAATAATTTGAGGGCTTTCTTTTGCATTTATCCATGCCGAAACAAAAGTCTCTGCAACATCTTCATACGATTTTAAAGTTAATCCAGTAGTGTTTCCGGGTATTTTAACCTTTGTACCTAAAACAATTTGCATACAATTTTCACCTACCTCAGCATGAAGTCCATCATAAGAAATAACTCGATCAAAGGGTGTTAACTTTTTTTTATTAGGTTGTTCGTGTTCAACTTTTCCTGTTCTAAGAATATGGTCGGATTGGTCTGCAGCAGCTAGTTTTAATATATTGTCTTGTTTCAGATTTTCTAGAGATTTTGATAAACGATGCTTGTTAATTTTTTGTTCAATTAATTCTTCTAGGAAAATTGTATTGAATTTTTTAAAATTGATATTATCGCTCGGCGATTGAGCAAAACCAATGCTAGAAATTAAAAAAAATAATATGGAAATTATTCTATTCAAATCATTTATTATTGTTGCAATTTAACAAATAAATTACAAAAAAGTAATTTTATTCGAACTAAAACTATAATACGTAATAATTTTGATTTAAGCCTGAAAGTCAAAACTTATATTTAATTTCAATGCTCAGTTTCAGTTGCTGACTGTGTTGGTTTTGATTGTGAAACTGTATTGGGCTGAGAAGGTTGTTGTTCCGTAAAATCTTTGGTTGGCTTTGTTTCCTCAATGATGATAGAACGATCAATAAAATTTTTCACTTGTTTTTCAACATTTACACCATTTGTAATATTAGTAATATCTTTTGTACTGTCTTTTATTTCTTGCTGAATATCGTTTGTTGCATTTTTTATTTCTCTGATTCCTTTTCCTATACCTCGAGCCAATTCTGGAATTTTTTTAGAACCAAAAAACATAATAACTACCAACACTATAAAAACTAGCTCCCCACCACCAATATTAAAAAACAATAATGTTTGATTAATCATAGGTACAAAATTAACAAAAGGCTTTCACTCTGTTAGTATAAGACCCATAAAAAACAAAAAAGTCTCGCAATTTTGCGAGACTTTTTATATTAAAAAAAAATAGTTTTTAGAAAACGTAAGCAGCTCTTAATGCAGCATAATTAAGACTACCTCCTTCAGCAGATACAATATTGTATCGAAGACCTAAATCAAAGTGCTCACCTACTAAATACCCAGCACCAACTGCATAACTTAAATACGTACCACTTGCTTCATAAGTACCAAAACCTGTATCAAATTTATATTTGTGCATCGTCATACCTATTTGACCATGACCATAAAATCCACTTTCGTTATCAGCAAAATAATATTTAAATCCTGCTTGAAGTGGAATTAATGATGCTGAAGCACCTTCGCCTTCAACAGCTAACATATCATACCCAGTTTGAAAAGTTAAACCCATATTATCACCCAGTGGTTTTTCTATACCTAGAGCTAAACCATAAGCTAAACCATAACCTTCATTCGTTACATAGCCTAAATCTGCACCAGCAGATATTTTAATTTGTGCATTAGAGTTTTGAGTAAATGCTACCAAGCATAAAGCTACTCCTACTACTTTTAAAATGTTTTTCATTTGTTTTTAGTTTTTAGTTATTAATTTTTAGTTTTAATTGCCGTAAATGTATAAATAATGTTTTACATAATATGCCGTATTTTTAATCTATTAATTAACATTTTATTGTTAACTCTTTACCCGTTCAGAATACGCTCCAGTTCTTGGGTCTAATTTAATTTTGTCACCTAAATTTATAAATAAAGGTACTCTTACATCAGCTCCTGTTTCCACTTTGGCTGGTTTCATAGCATTAGTTGCAGTATCTCCTTTAATGCCTGGTTCGGTATAAGTAATTTCTAATTCAACATAAGCAGGTAGTTCGCATATTAATGCTTGTTCATCTTCAGCATTAAAAACGATTTCAACCAATTCTCCTTCTTTTAAAAACTTTGGAGCGTCAATTAAATCTTCATTAATAAAAACCTGCTCATAAGTTTCTTGGTTCATAAAGTGATAACCATTTTCTTCACTGTATAAAAATTGGTACTTTCTTCTTTCTACCCTTACTGGTTCAATTTTGTGTCCAGCTGTAAACGTATTATCAAGCACCTTACCAGTGGTTAGGTTTCTCAACTTTGTTCTTACAAAAGCAGGTCCTTTACCCGGTTTTACATGTTGAAACTCAACAATTGAGTACAATCCATGGTTATATTTTATACATAATCCGTTTTTTATGTCTGCTGTTGTTGCCATTTTTAAAGAGTTTATAAGTTTATAGGGCTAGAGGTTTAAATCATTTCCACATTATTACATTTTCAAATTATCACATTAATTGAGTGGACCTCTAATCATCCCTTTTGTTGATTCTTTAATAAATTTTAAGATGTATTCTTTTTCTGGTGATTGTGGTGCTTCTTGTTCAATTACACTTACTGCGTTAGAAAGGTTTAAACCCCGCACATAAATTGAACGATAAATATCTTCTATTTGCAAAATAGTTTCTGTTGAGAAACCTCTTCTTCTTAATCCTACCGAATTAACTCCCACATAACTCAATGGTTCTCGTGCCGCTTTAACATAAGGAGGTACATTTTTTCGAACATTTGAACCTGCTCCTACAAATGCGTGTTGACCAACCTTTACAAATTGTTGCAAACCAACTACGCCTTCAATAATAACAAAATCTTCTAACTCAACGTGACCTGCCAAATTTACACAGTTTGCTAAAATACAATTGTTACCTACAATGCAATCGTGTCCTATATGAACATAAGCCATTAACAAACAATCGCTCCCAACAACTGTTTTCATTCTATCTACTGTACCTCTATTTACAGTAACAAATTCTCTGATAATAGTATTGTCACCAATTTCAGTAGTAGTAATTTCCCCACTAAATTTTAAATCTTGAGGTATTGCAGAAATTACTGCTCCAGGAAATATTTTACAATTTTTTCCAATGCGAGCTCCTTCAAAAATGGTAACGTTTGGACCAATCCACGTGCCTTCACCTATTTCTACATTGCTATAAATGGTTGAAAAAGATTCAATGATAACGTTATCGGCAATTTTTGCATCAGGATGAATACTGGTCAAAGGGTACTTTTGCATGGTTTGAAATTTGTCCAAAACTAATAATATTTTACTGAACTATTACCTCTTTTATTTCTTCCTTCTTCTCTTTTACGATTTGAGCCATCAACTCAGCTTCTACCGCTAATTGCCCATTTACATAGCCTTTACCATCCATGTGAATAATGCCTCTTCGGATTGGTGTTAACAGTTCTAATTTAAACACTAATGCATCTCCAGGAATTACTTTTCTTTTAAATTTAACACGATCTATTTTCATAAAATAGGTAAGGTAGTTTTCTGGATCAGGAACTGTACTTAATGCAAAAATACCTCCAACTTGAGCCATGGCTTCAATTTGAAGAACTCCGGGCATAACAGGATTTCCTGGAAAATGACCTGTAAATTGAGGTTCGTTAAAAGTGATATTTTTCACACCAACGATGGTGTTTTCATCTATTTCGATGATTTTATCAACCAATAAAAATGGGTAACGATGTGGTAATAGTCGTTCTATATCAGTAATGTTATAAATCGGCTCTTTGGTTAAATCAAACTCAACGGTTGTAGATTTTTGTTTATTTTTAATTTCTTGTTTAATAATTTTGGCAAAATCTACATTTCCTTTATGTCCTGGACGAGCAGCTAAAATATGCCCCTTAATTGGCTTACCAATTAATGCTAAATCACCAACAATATCTAATAATTTATGACGTGCAGGTTCGTTTTGAAAATGTAGGGTTAAATTATTTAAAATTCCGGCAGCTTCAATTTTAATGTGAGGTTTACCTAATAAATCAGCAATTTCATCCAGTTTTTCTTGAGGCAATACTTTATCTACTAAAATGATAGCATTATCAATATCACCACCTTTTATTAAGCCGTTTTTGGCTAAAAATTCAATTTCTCTTAAAAATACAAATGTTCTGCATTTTGATATTTCCGGAACAAACTCTCCCACGTGGTACATGTGAGCATGTTGAGTTCCCAGTAGAGGAGAATTGTAATCAACCATTACTGTTAATCTAAACGTATCCTGAGGAACAGCTAACATTTCTGTTTGTCGGTCTAAATCTTCGTAGGTTAAATTTTTAGTAATTACAAAAAAATCTTTATCCGTATTTTGTTCTTTTATACCTACACTTTGAATTAATTGCACAAACGGGTAAGCACTACCATCCATAATTGGAATTTCGGCTCCGTCTAATTCAATTAATGCATTATCTATTTCCATACCGGCTAATGCAGCTAAAATATGTTCGGTGGTATGAATTCTTACCCCATCTTTTTCTAAGGTCGTTCCTCTTGAAGTATCAACTACTAAATCACAATCGGCATTGATGATGGGTTGCCCTTCAACATCTGTTCTTTTAAATTTAAACCCATGATTTTCATCTGCAGGATGTACCGTCATTTTAACTTTAACCCCTGTGTGTAATCCTACACCTATTATTGAAAATGAATTATTTAATGTTTTTTGTTTTGACATACTATTCTGGTTTCTAGTTACTTGTTTTTGGTTACTTGTTACTATTTTTTTTCAGTCTTCTGACTTCCAACTTCAATCTTCGGACTTTTTTTCTCTAATTCGTTTAATCTGTCTAATATTTCAGGTAATTTTCTAAACCCTACATACGAGCGTTTGTATTCACCCATAGCATACGCAGGAGATCCTTGTACTATAGCACCTTCTTCAGTAATGCTCGAACCCACTCCAGATTGTGCAGCTATTTTCACACCATCTGCAATGGTTATATGTCCCACAATACCTACCTGTCCACCAATCATACAGTTTTTACCTATTTTAGTGGAGCCTGCAATTCCTGTTTGAGACACAATTACAGTATTCTCTCCGATTACAGAATTGTGCCCTATTTGTATTAAATTATCGAGTTTAGCTCCCTTTTTTATAATTGTTGACCCCATGGTAGCTCTATCTACACATGTATTTGCCCCAAGCTCAACGTAATCTTCAATAACTACATTTCCAATTTGTGCAATTTTTTTGTAATTGTTTTCACTGCTGGGAGCAAAACCAAAGCCATCTCCTCCAATAACTACTCCTGGATGAAATGTGCAATTATTTCCGACTACTGAGTCTTGAAGAATTTTAACTCCAGCAAATACTGAACAATAATCTCCAATGACAACATTTTCGCCGATATAACTATTCGGATAAATTTTAACATGGTCGCCAATGGTCGCATTCTCACTAATATAAGCAAACGCACCAACATAAACGTCTTTACCAATTTTTGCAGTTGGGGCAATAAACGAAGGTTGTTCAATGCCAATTTTTTCTTGTTTCGTTTGGGAATATGCTTCCATCACCTTGGCAAAACATTCATAGGCATTATCAACCCTAACCAAAGTACAAGTTTTTTTAACTGGTCGTTCAAGGGTAAAATCTTTGTTTACAATAACAATAGAAGCATCAGTAACATACAAATGTTCTTGATAAGCAGGATTGGCTAAAAATGATAGAGAATTTGGAACTCCTTCCTCAATTTTACTCAATTTATTCACTTTTACCTGTGCATTTCCCTCGATTATTCCATCAAGTAAGTTTGCAATTTGTGTCGCTGAAAACTCCATAAGTTCCAAAAATAAGAGTTTGTTGATTATTTTACTAATTTTTAAAATGAAGTTTTTAACTTTTGTGTGTTTAGAGAAATCAATTTTTATCTTTGTTCAAATTATATAACTCAAATTAACTTGGTTTTCAACACGTTTAGAAAAAATATTCCGACACCATTTCGCTTAATTTTTAAAATTTATTTTTTAAGCTTGAGTCTCTTTTTTGTGTTTCGATTAATACTCTTTTTTTTAGAACTTAACCATTTAGATTCCATTCCATCCAGCGAACGTTTTAGCATTTTTTTTCAAGCTTTTTTTATGGGCTTACGGTTCGATTTGGTAATTATTGGTTACATCATGTTATTACCTTCATTTATCCTGTTGCTGTTTTACCAATTTAACCTTCAAAATAGTATCATCCAAAAAATTATAAAAATTTATTTAATCCTTTTATTTTCAGTTGCTTTTTTAATTTGTGGTATTGATTTAACCTATTTTCATCACTTTTTCAATCGGTTTTCGGTAGCTGGTTTACAATGGGCAGATAACCCTGAATTTATGTTTAAAATGATTTTTCAGGAGTTTGATTTTTGGTGGGTTATTTTTCCTATCATAATTTCTATTTTTCTTTTTTCTAGATTAATGAATAGGTTTGTTTTTAAAACAGAACCTACTACTAAAACAACATTTACTTTAAAAAATAGAATTACTACCATCACCTTTTCAATTTTAACGTTAGCTCTTATCTTTTTAGGTATTAGAGGAAGATTAGAATCCAAATCGCCCATTAGAGTTGGAACAGCTTATTTTAGCAATTACGCTTTTGCCAATCAATTGGGACTAAACCCTGTATTTACCTTTTTACGCAGTTATTTAGATGCTAAAAAAGATAAATCCGACCATTTTAATTTAATCGACCCTGAATTAGCTATAAAAAACACTCAAACTTTTTTGGGAAGAGCAGGAAACGAAAATTCTCCTATTGCTCAAGACATCAAACCGGCTAATGTAAATACCAGTCCTCCAAATATTATTTTGGTAATTATGGAAAGTATGAGTACTGCTAAAATGGGCAGATTTGGCAACCCCCACAACCTTACTCCTTTTTTAGACAGTATAGCCAACAACGGGTATAGTTTTGACAACATTTACAGTGCCGGGACACACACGTTTAACGGTATTTTCAGCACCTTGTTTTCTTTCCCTGCCCTGTTTACTAAACACCCCATGAAAGGCGTTGAAATTCCTAAATACAATGGAATTGGTTCTGTATTAAAAAAACATGGTTATTCAACTGTTTATTTTACTACGCACGATGACCAGTTTGATAA
>CAYJMI010000040.1:0-20565 GCA_964371285.1 uncultured Vicingus sp.
GTTTTAGTTGGTGTTTGTGCATTTGTTTTTGAAACATCGGCTAAAACATTAGTTGAATTAACATGCTTGTTTTTTATGTTTTTTAATTCTTCACCAATTTTTGTCTCTTTTTCAGTAGCAACGCCTAAATCATAGTTAGTATCTTCCAAATCTATCGTTAACGCATTAACCTCTGCTTGTAAAGCGTCTTTTTCTTGTTTTTTTGATGTTTTATTTACCTTATCCTTTAGTGCATCTATTTGTTCTACTAATTCAGTTTTTCTATTCGTTAATTCGATGGTGTTGTTTCTAACCTTGCTATATTCTAATTCTTTTTCCGACAACTTTTCATCTAACATTGCTTTTTCAGTAGTTAAAACCGACTCTTTATTGTATGTTGAATTTGTTATTTCATCCAATTTAGTATAATTAGTTTCCGCCTCGCTCCTATTTCCTGCATTAATTTTTGATGCAATTGCAGTACTTAATTCTGCAGATTTTTTCACATCACTTTCTCGTTCTACAGCTTCACTTTCAAGTGTTTTTGCAATGTCGAGCGACGAAACAGCTTCGTTTACTAATTGTGCTGCTTTTAATTTTAATTGTTCTGCTTCAATAAAAGCTGAAGTTTTAATATTCAAATCTTGAGATTCTTTGGCTATATTAACCTTCTCCTGATATTGATTATAAACGGTTTTTGCTTCAGCACTTTTCTGTGCCGCTAAATCATAAGCATAATTGGCTTGATTTCGTGATGATTTCGCATTTGTTGCTAATTCATTGGCACTTTTTTTAGCATTGTCAACCAATTGTTGATTAGATAAATTTGCCAAATTCGGAGTTTCAGTTAAATCAGTATTGTCGATGTTTGTATTTAACTCATCTTCAGTTAAATTAACATCCATTTTAGCTTTGTTTTTTAATAAATTTTCAACGATTAATGGATCCGAAATATCAAATTCATCAGATTCGTTAAATAGATTTTTTACTACTAGCTTTTCGCCACTTCCTTCTCCAACCAATCTTAATTCTTGTTTTAATGCTCTAAATCCTTCTAATGAAGGCAACTCTATCACAGCAGTATGAACAGGAGCATCATTTGTGGTTTCAACTAAAATTTTAAATTTTCCACCATTACCTGGGAAAACCAACACATAATTTCCGTTAGCTGCATTGGAGGAAAACACACCATATTTTTTATCTTTTTCAGCATCCATAATGGTAATGGTAGCTGATTTCATGTTAGGGTTAGATTCTGCAATAAAAAATCCTTTAACAATAGTATTTTCAGCAGGTTGTCTATCCACCTGAACTTTGTAAACCGTTAATTCGCCTTGCTTACTGGCTCTTGAAGATGCAAAATAAGCTAGTTCATTGTCAATGTCTGAAATAAATAAAATATCATCATCTGGAGTATTTATTGGAAAATCTAAATTTTCTGGAAACGACCATTCACCAGTAGTTTGGTCAAGTGTTGATTTAAAAATATCATACCCTCCCATACTATTATAACCTTTTGAAGAAAAATACAGGGTTTTTCCGTCTGGATGTAAAAAAGGATAATCTTCATCAAATTTTGTATTAATTTTTGGAAATTGAGAAGGATTACTCCATTCTCCATTAGGTAATTTAACTACTTTAAAAATGTCTTTGCCATTTTTACCATCATTACCATACGATGAAAAAACAACCATTGTTGGTTGGTCGCCTAAATGAATTATAGTCGTTTCGTTTTTTTTAAGGTCAATTTTTGTTTTAAACTCATCGGGTTTAACAATAATTTTACCACCTATTCCTCTTAAATCATAACTTCTAAAAAAATCCGTTGCCTTAATTTCTTTTTTAACCAACACTCCAATGTCCGTCATACTTTTTATTAAAGTAACCCCATTTCTACACATTTCAATTTTTCGGTTAACCTGAAACTTTTCGACATCTTGAGCAATGCCTTTTTCTCTAAATTTATTATAATTCAATTCGGCTTCAGTAAACAAATATTCGTGGTGAAGTGCTGTTGCTAAAAAATAAAATGCTAAAGGATTTACGGTAGGTTTAGTAACGGCAAATCGTAAATATTTTAAAGCATTTTCTTTTTCTCTATTGCCATAAAAATAACTTGCTCCATATTTATAATTATAATCAGGATCTTTTGGATATAAACTTAATAATTGAGAATATAAAGGAAGGGCTTCTAAATAGTTTTCCTCATCAAAAAAAGTTTGTGCAGCTTTTTTTAATTCTTCTTGTGAAGAGTATTGAGCATTAACGTTGGTTAATACCAATACCATTGCAAAAAGCAATAAAACTATTTTATAAAAAGTTGTTTTTAAAATCATTTAATGATTAAATCAATCGACAAAATTACGAATATAATGAATTGATGCAAAAAACATACTTTTTACTAAAATTAATCATCAAATTTTCTAACAAAATCTATTTTCTTTTTTTCTGAAGAATACATAAATTGATAAGGTTCCTGTCCTTTTTCTGCTTTTGACTTACGTTTATCAGGTTTTGTTTCCTGTATTATTGTATTAAAATCAGCATCAGATGATATTGTTTGCATCATTCCTCTGGTATAGTTAAAGAAATACCAATTGTTTTTATCTATTTCGAGATAGATATTTAAAACATCTCCACTTCTCTTTTTAACTATTTCAATTTTTCCATCAACATATTTGTTTACTTGCTCTTTTCCAATATTACCAATTCCTATTTTACTTATAGATTTATAACGTTTATTTACATCGTCCCATTTGAATTTAATATCATTTAAGACTAACGCTTTTCTTAATTCTTCAGGTAATTTTTTAAATTCACCAAATATAAAAACTTGTGCAATTAATTTATCGGCTTCTGTTTTACCTATCACTTCTCTTAGCCCTTTTTCAAAAGTTGGTCGATCCAATTTAGCAGGGTCTAAAGCACTAGCTTGTTGTAGTTTTTTTGATATATTTCGAAGAGCATTTTCATCGAAAAAGAAATCAATAAGCATCACTAAATCAAAAATTACATCATTATCAATTAAATTTTGAGTTACTATACCTGCCGAATTTATATCCACTTGTCCTAAATCTGCACTTAAATTAATTTTACCTTCGGCATACGATTTACAGTTTTTAGTATTTAAACTTAAATAGTTTCCCCCAAACGACATTTCTTGAAGTTTGTCTTTGTTAGAAATTTTATATTCACTATTTTCTTTATCGTAATGTAAAAACCCAGTAGCTCTGATAACTTCTAAGTTGCTGTAATTCTTTTTATTATTTACAAATGAGGTATAAATCCCTAGTGAATCTGGACTAGAGTATATCCCTGCATAAAGGGGATTTTTAAATACATCTATAGTATTTGTGTCGATTGGAATATATATCTCATTGGGGTTAATTTGAGATTCGAAGGTAAACCAATCTCTACCAATTAAATTACAATCGTGAAGAATTCTACCTCTTCCATCAAAAGTTAAAAACTCATTGTTTGCAAATAATTTAATTTTTCCTTTATATTCATAAAATGGACTTAACTTAAAATTAGCTGTATCTGCAATTTGACCCGTTGCATAAGTTTGACCAGTGGTATCTACACCTATATTTTCTAAGTATATGGTTTGGGTACTCGCCAATTCATCAACATAATCTATATTTCCACTACCTGCATACTTTCTTTTACCAAATACATTAATTGTTGCATCGTAAATATGGTGGTTTTGAGTAACATAACTTGCTACAATTTTAGCATTGTGTAAGGTTCTCATTTTTGCTTGTTTCTCAACAATAACAATTCCACTGTCGGGATAAACCATAGCATCGGCAACATTCATATATTTAACCCCCTCAGCATTTATTATTTTTTTTCTTATGTCATATTTCGCTTTAGAAGAGAAAAAACTTAACGAATCTTGCTCTGGATGAACTGAAATAAATTGTGCACCTTCTAATTTTACATCAGCTGCATCTGAATCTTTTTGTTTACCTGCACTTAGCTCTATTCCTTCTGTATCCATGAACCATTTGAATTCATCCATGTAACAGATGTATTGGTTTTGTGGAAATTCAATAAACGAACCTCCACCATTTGATTTGAATTGACCAAATCGTTCTTTAAAACTAACATAAGCATTAACATTTGTTGTAGAAAAAGTTAACTCTCCAGCGAGTTCAGCATCTTTTAACCTGAAATTCGCAGTATCAGCACTAAAATCACTGAATTTAAAACTAATTTCATTCGATTCTAATTCGGCTTTCTCAAATTCAAAAGTTCCTGAACCAAAAAGTCCATCGGGTTGTATTCTTGTTAAACCATGCATTAACGATTTCATATCATACATTTTGATAGGGTCTGAGATTTCTTTGTGAATCATGTAATCTTTTTTTGGAAACCAAGTGGTTTTTACATTAACACCTTCAACTGGTGGAAATTCAACTGCAACGGGGTTCTCTTTTACATTATAACTTTGAGCAACTGCTATCATTGAATCGGGTAAGAAAATAAATTCATTTGAATAAGTTGTAGAAGCAACATATTCTAATTTCCCATCTCCTTTTAACCCATTATGACTCAATTGTATTTCATTGGTAAATTTTCCTTTATTTCCATACATGGGATAACCTTCTGGTGGAGTTTTTCTAATAAAACCAAGTGAGTGGTCGGCTTGCAAGGTTAAAGTTTCTTCAAAATCAGGAAATATTCCAGCCGATTGTAAGGTTCCATTAAATTGTAAGGAAGCATTGGTGAAATTGTCTAAGCTATCAATAGTAAAGGGTTTAACCTGAAAGTAAAAATTATCTCTTTTATAAGAACCTCCTTGAATAGAACTTCTATCGTAATATACATAAGACTCTTTAAAACTATTTAAAATAGGATACTCAGCAAAGGGTTTAACTCCTGATTTATTGTTCGGTTTATCAATCAACAAATCGCCATTAATTTTATTAATTACCGTTTTTACGGGCATAATAATAGGTTTTCCTAAATCATCTACTTTACCAGTTTCTGCGTAAATTCTTAACGAATCTACATTAGGCATATTAATTTTAAATTCGTCGTATTTAAAAGAGAAGTTACTTCCCATAATATCAAAACGACCTGCTTGAACAACTCCGCTAAAATCAAAATCTCGATTTTTCTTTAAAATCAATTCTTTATTCGTTGGATAAATAGTAACCTGTTGTGAATCACTTAAATGAATGCTATTTACCCCTCTTAACGTTAAATCATAATTTAATAAACTTAACGTGCCGTTTGGAGCACCTTGAATATTGGAGAAAAAACCTATTACATCATAGTCTAATTTACCAGCACTCGATTTTACCCAATCTAATAATTTTGGTTTAACTATAAAATTTAAATTATCGTAATCAAATATGATAAACCCAGCATAAGTTAAATTTAATAAAAGAGCAACTGATTGTTCTTTTGATAAATGCATAAAATTTGATACTTGTTCAACGGTTAAAAAAGTAGTATCGAATTTCTGTACCATACTTTTAACTAAATAAAGTGGGTTTTGGTCAGAAAGTCCCATTATATCATTGTAAATATCTAAACTAAAGAAGTTTGAGGATGAAAAAGAAGCGTCGGTTTTTGTTCCTCCAACTAAATTTCCAAATTGAATCAATGGGTCATCTAAATTCCATGTTAACATTTCAAAATCCATGTCAACCTGATGGTAAGAATTATAATAAGGTGCTATTTTAATTCCTTGATTATCACGAATCAATGTAACCCTTCTTTCGTCAATAAAAAACTTAAAAGATAATCCAGGATGATAAATTGAGTCGCTTTTTAAATATATTGTAGCTGACGATATTTCCGAAACAATTCTTTCGGGTCGAATACTAAAAGCTCTGGAACCAATTTTAACAAATGGGTTGCCTTCTTTATAAAAAATTAAATATGCGTCTTGTTCTTCATCTCCTCTACCTACCACTTTTCTTCCATTCATTGAAAATCCGCCAATATAATCAACACCTTTAGCTATATTTTTTATCTGTAATATTTTTTCGTAGGAATCAAATCTCGGATAAGATGCTTTATCAAAAGTTATTCCAGCCAATACTTTTTCTTCTAATTTTCCTTTTAGTGGTTTTTGAAAATACAAATAATTGTAAAATGTTACGTTATCAATTTCAAAAGCAGGGGTTTTAAAAGAAATTACATAATCGTTAATTTCAGCATAAACGGAGTCTTTACTGTATTCAGCCCTCTCCCAAGTTACTTTTCCTCCAATACCAACCCACTTATTTTCAGTAGGATAGTAAATTCCTTTAGTGTTGTATATGGTAGAACTGTCATCTTTCGAATAACAGGTAAGATTTAGTGCTGAAAATTCAATAGTTGGTAAGCTATCGTAACCAAATTTGTAATTGTTGTTGCTCGATTTCCATGTATTTGCAGTCGATTTATACAATGCTCCTTCTTCAAATAATGAGTTACAAGATTCTAGGTAATCAGAGAGTCTGTTTTTATCATTATCTAAAACTACTTTTGCTAAAATATTTTGCCAATCATCAAAACTCTCAGGGGTTTGGTATTTACTGTTTACAAATTTTGAAATGGTAAATAAATAATTTTTAAAATCGGGAAACGCTTTTTTCTTTTTATTTAACATTAGGTTAGCTATCATGTAAACACCTTCACGCTGTTCATTATTAAATTTCCCTCCAAACCAATCCCACGAAAATTGGTCCATTACAAACTTGCCGTCTTCTTTTCTTGAAACCATTAAAAATTCTTCCATTTCATTAAAAAATGCAGATGAATCAGAAGAAAATTGTTTTATTTTAGTTTGGGAAAAACTAGAAATTGTAGAAATTAATAAGGTAAATGAAAGAAAGTATTTTATCATAAATCAGTTTGTTAAATGTAAAAGCGTCCAATCGTTTTTTGATTTTTTATTTGAAAGTTTTAAGCCATTTTTTGTAGCTTCTTCTATTAATAAATCTTCATCTGAACTAAAAAACCCACTCAATAAAATATGCCCATTATTGTTTAGAGAATTTGTATAATTTGTTAAATCTTGAAGTAAAATATTTCTATTAATGTTAGCAATAATAACATCAAATTTTTTGTTTTTTATAGATTCGGCACCACCTTTTAATACTTCAATTTTAGAACAATTATTTTTAATAATATTATCTAAGGTGTTTTCGTAAGCCCAATCATCAATATCTACAGCTAATATTTTTTTAGCCTTTTTTTGTTCTGCTAAAATTGCTAAAACACCAGTTCCACAGCCCATATCTAGAACATTATTATTGGTTAAATCCATTTCCAATAGCTCTTGTATCATTAAAAATGTAGTTTCGTGATGACCAGTACCAAACGACATTTTTGGTTCAATAATAATGTCATGTTCAATAGTTGCAATGGCTTGATGAAACGGTGCTCTAACCATACATTTGTTATTCACATTTATTGGTTCAAAGCTTTGTTCCCAAACTTCGTTCCAATTTTGGTTTTGAATAATATTTTTGGTGTATTCTATTTTGAAGTAAGCATGATTGAACGAATTAAGGCTTTTCATCAAATCTTCATCGAACATCGACTCTTGAATGTATGCATCAACACCTTCGTTAGATTCAACAAAACTTTCGAAACCTATTTCGCCTAATTCAGCTACAACAATATCTCTAGCTATATTTACAGGGTCGATAATTACCTTAATTTCTATATAATTCATATCTGTTTATTAAACAATGATAAAAAAACAAAAAAAAACAATGGCTTTCTAATTATAGTAAAACAGTTTTTAACATTTTTTAGCTTGTTACTTACTTCATTATATTTTAATTTTAACTTATGAACTAAGCGAAGCGAACTCACGAATACCAATGAAAATAATAAACGTTTATGAGTAAAATTAAGATAATTCTTTCATTCATACTTTTGTTTTTTTACCAACTTATTCTAGCACAAGTAAAAGATACTTCAACAAGTTATATTTTAAGTGGAACTGTTGTAAATGGTGAAACCAATGAATTGTTAATTGGAGCACATTTAATTACTTTTCAACATTTTGGAACTAAAACAGATGAAACAGGTATTTTTTCTTTAACTGTTTTTGCTAATGATACGCTCCGAGTTTCTTTTGTCGGTTATAAGACGTTGTACTATGTTGCACCTTATCAAGAAAAAGGTAAATACTTAATCAAATTCAAATTATTCACCGATTCTATCTCACTAAATGAAGTAGAGATTTTTCCGTGGCCCAGTTATGAAGAATTTAAAAAAGCATTTACAGTGTTAAAATCTCATGAGCCAGAAATTAAAATGGAAGGCGTAAAAATGTATCAAGACAGAAATATTGAACCTTGGGAGTTTTCTACTTTAAGTATCCTTACTAATCCAATTTCATTTATGTACGACAAACTTTTAGATAAGAAAGCCAAACAGCGTCGGCGAATTAACCGAAGTAGAAAAACGATTAAAGAATCGTCTTTTATTGAGGAAGATGAATGATTTTTTTAGAAAAAGTTTATTAAAATAAAAATATTGTTAAAAATTTAACTTTATTCCTTTTTTTTTGTAGATTTGAGGTCAACACATAAACCTTATTTTCTATAAAAATGAAAGCCACCCATATTTTAGTTGAAGAAATTATCAAAAAATCTCCTTTTTTAGAAGAAGCACTTGCCGAAGGAATTATTAACCTATCCTCATTATCAAGGCAAATAAAACCAGAAATTGATGAAATAACTAAACATGATGTTCAAATTGGAGCTATAGTTATGGCTCTAAAAAGACTTTCACCAAAATTCGACCCGAATCTAAAAATTAAAGTAAAAAAAGTAATTAATAAGCTAGGCGATATTACTGTTCGCTCAAGAATTACTTATTATACTTTTAGAAATTCGGAAACTATTGTAGATAGACAAGCTGAATTGTTAAAAAAAATTAAAGGTAAAAAAGATACTTTTTTTGCTTTTTCACAAGGAGTTTATGAAACCACTATCATCTTAAGTGATTCAGAGCATGATGATGTGGATAGTATTTTTAAGAATGAAAGTTTAATTCAGGAAACAAAAGGTTTATCATCATTAACCATAAAATTACCAAGCGAAAATGCTGATGTTTCTGGTATTTACTACTTTATTCTTAAAAAAATTGCTTGGGAAGGAATTAATATTTTAGACATCATTTCAACCATGCATGAATTTACCATCATAGTAGATGATGATAGTATTGATAGGGCTTTTACTATTTTGAAGAATTTGAATAAGGGAATTTAATTTGTTCGTAATATACTACTAATAAAAAATGCCGTCAATTGACGGCATTTTTTATTTTAAATTATTGCTTTATTATCTTCTCTGTAAATATTTTCCCTTCACTCTCAATTTTTAGAAAAAAAATACCTTTCGGAATATCTATATCAAAATCTATTTTGTTAGATGAATTAAAATCACGAGAAAAAACAACTTGACCAAGATTATTGAATACAATTACATTAGGGCTCTTAACAATTTCCTTGAACTCAATATTAATTTTTGAAAAAATTGGATTAGGGTAAATTATTAATTCTTTCAAATTAACATTTTCATCAACTTCTGTTACCAATTCCTTAGTGAAAACAACAACATTATCAATATTAAAATTTGCACTATCATTAACACCATTCCCACACCCAAAAGTAAACCAAACATGTAGCGGACTATCTGAAAACTGAGTTATATCAACAGTATCTCTTCCTATCGTATCAGTACTTGTGAACCACACTGTATCAGAAATAATAGTTTGATTTGATATTTCCACGAAACCATAAGTATTTGATTCTGAAATAAATCTATAATCAAAGGCTAAAAATACTCCTTGTCCTAGATTGAAATTTGACACTGCATCAATTGGCGTAATATTTTGAACAGACGCTTGACCTAAGCTAGGTTCGCAATAAATACTCAAAATTGGTGTTCCATCAAAGTTAAATCCATTATAAGATGGTTTTACCGTCCAATACAATACTCCAATAGGAAGTAAAGAATGCCAACTAGCTCCACCAGAATCAAAATTTTCAGTTCTTAAAACTGTTTGATTATAACATTTCAATGTTATAATTGTTAGGACTATTATTAATAGTATTTTCTTCATGATTATATTTTGAGAGCTAATATATTAATTTAAATATAAAACGAACCCTAATATTTAATTCATTTGATGAACGGTCACTTTTAGATAGTTTTGTGCTTATAGTAATAAACAAAATATCTTTAGCATCGTTTATTAAAATTATAAATTATCTCGGACAAATGCTTCGCTGATTAACGTAAAAAAAACTTAAGTAACAAATAAAATATACTCTGTAAAAAAAGTTTCAACACTAGGCATAGAGGTTTTTTTTACTTTTGTAAGAAAATTTATTCCTTTAAAAACCCCATGATTTTTTCAACACTATCTTTAGCATCGCCATAAAGCATTTCAGTATTTGGTTTATAGAATAATGGGTTTTCAACACCTGCATAACCTACAGCCATTGAACGTTTCATTACAATAACTGTTTTTGCTTTCCATGCTTCAATAACAGGCATTCCGTAAATTGGACTAGCAGGATCATCTTGAGCTCCAGGATTTACTACATCATTAGCTCCAATCACCATTACCACATCAGTTTTAGGTAAATCTGGATTAATTTCATCCATTTCCATAACGATATCATAAGGAACATTAGCTTCTGCCAACAATACATTCATGTGTCCAGGTAAACGACCAGCCACTGGATGAATGGCAAATTTCACCTCTTTCCCGTCTTTCCTTAAATACTGTACCATTTCAAAAATTGGATATTGTGCTTTTGCAACCGCCATTCCATAACCAGGAACAATCACCACCGATTTAGCTTCCTTCAATAATTCAGCAACCGCTTCATGATTAAGAGCCGTAACTTCACCTTCCATTTCTTGTGCCACACCTGATGTAACAGCACCAAAACCTCCTAAAATAACAGAGATAAATGATCTGTTCATGGCTTTACACATAATGATGGAAAGAATCGCACCTGAACTTCCTACCAAAGCTCCAGTAACAATTAACAAGTCGTTTCCTAACATAAAACCTGCAGCTGCTGCAGCCCAACCAGAATAAGAGTTTAGCATAGAAACAACCACTGGCATATCTGCACCACCAATTGCCATAACCAACATAATTCCAATAAAAGACGCAATTGCTGTCATGATATATAAATAAAGTATACCATCTAGTCCTGGAGCTACTGTGAATAAATAACCCAACACAAAACAAGCAATAAGTAAAACCACATTAACTACATGTCTGCCAGGATACAACAAAGGATTACTCATTATCTTTCCATCAAGTTTTCCCCATGCAACTATAGAACCTGTGAAAGTAATTGCTCCAATAAAAACTCCAATAAATACTTCTACCAAATGTATAGTGTGTTCTGTTCCAATAATGTTTTGGGTTTCTGCATCTAAATATGAACCAAAGCCTACTAAAACAGCAGCTAAACCTACAAAGCTGTGTAATATAGCTACTAGCTGAGGCATTGCCGTCATTTCCACTTTACGAGCTACCAAAGTACCTATCACAGCTGCAATGGCAATGGCTACAATAATATAAACATGACCTTCAACTCCTTGTCCTAAAACTGTGGCTACAATGGCTATAATCATTCCAATAATACCATAAAACACGCCTCGTTTTGCTGATTCTTGAGAAGATAATCCTCCCAAACTAAGTATAAACAGGATACTTGCAAATAAATATGCTGCTATTTGAATTTCTTTAACTATCATTTCTATTATTTTTTAAACATTTTCAACATTCTGTGAGTAACTAAGAAACCACCAACAATATTTATGCTTGCTACTAATATTGCAACAAAAGCTAATATTGTCATCGGGCTCATTATATCTCCAGTGGTTTGTAATAATCCACCAACAATTATAATTCCACTTATCGCATTTGTAACAGCCATTAGCGGCGTATGTAATGAGTGAGAAACATTCCAAATTACTTGCCATCCGATAAATACCGACAATACAAAAACTGTAAAATGTTGCATAAACTCAGCTGGAGCAAATTGTCCTAAAACTAGCAACAATGCACCAATAACACAAAGTTTAATTACCATTCCTGTTGCTTCTTTTTTTGCATTTTTAGCAGCCGTTATTTTTGGATCTTCTATTTCAACTACAACTGGTTTTGGTTTTTGAGGACTAACAGGAAGTGGTTTTGGAGGAAAATTAATTTTACCATTGTAAGTAACCATGGCTCTTGAAACCACATCATCTTCCATATCAATTTTAAATTTCTCTGCCTTACCCATGTCATCCAAAAGGTGGCAAAGGTTGTTACCATATAACTGAGAAGCTTGATTAGGCAACTGATCTAATTTACCAATAATAGTAACTCCATTGGGAGTGGTATAAACTTCGCCATCTTTGGTCATGGTACAGTTACCACCACAAGATGCTGCTAAGTCAACAATAACAGAACCTGACTTCATTGCGGCAACATGATAATCCAAAATTAATTTTGGTGCATCTCTACCCGGAATCAATGCTGTAGTAATAATTATATCAACATCTTTTGCTTGTTCTAAAAACAATTCCATTTCTGCATCAATAAATGCTTGACTCATCACTTTAGAATATCCCGATGAAGTAGCCCCATCTTCTTCAATCTCTACAGTTAAAAACTTTGCACCCATGGATTCAATTTGTTCTGCAACTTCTTTTCTAGTATCAAATGCTCTAACAATTGCACCTAATGAATTTGCAGTACCAATAGCCGCTAAACCAGCTACCCCAGCACCAATTACCAAAATTTTTGCTGGATCAACTTTCCCTGCTGCTGTAATTTGACCGTTAAGGAATTTACCATAATAATAGGCTCCTTCCATAACCGAACGATAACCAGCAATGTTTGCCATTGAGGATAATACATCCATTTTTTGTGCTCTGGAAATTCTAGGAATAGTATCCATTGCCACAGCATTTACTTTTTTATCGGCTAACTTCTGAAGTAAATCAGGATTTTGTGCAGGGTATAAATAGCTCAACAAAACTAAACCTTCCTTCATCATTTCAACTTCATCAGAAGTTGGGCCTAATACTTTAAGTACTATATCAGAATTTTTGTAGATATCATTTGCTGATGGAACAATGGTAGCACCAGCCTCTTCGAATGCTGCGTTAGAAAAATTTGCTTTAACACCAGCATTACTCTGAACAGATACCTCAAAGCCTTGTTTTATTAGCCTAGTAACTGTTTTTGGAGTAGCAGCCACTCTCAATTCTTTTGGAGCTATCTCCGTTGGAATTCCAACTTTCATATCCATAAATTTTATAAATTATTACTTAATTGATTCACTATTAATAGGTGTTAGGAGCTACACCATTTTTTCTTCTAACTCTTAGCTCCCTACTTCCTTTATTTGACTGACAAAAGTATCAATAAATCGTTAACTACCAAACAAAAAAGACACTGTTCAAATTCTAGAAAATAATTAAATTATTTTCTTTATTAACCTCAATCGATGAGAGTATTGATTGGTATCTACATTATAAATTCCCTGATGGTCAAGTCTATCGATTCTAACTTTACCAGAGGCATGAATAATTCTGTTGTTGTCTAAAACCATTCCCACATGAATGATGTTCCCTTCTTCGTTATCAAAAAATGCTAAATCACCTGTCTCTGATTCTTCAACAAAACTAAGGGTTTGACCAATTTTAGCTTGTTGAGAAGCATCTCGTGGTAATTGAACTCCATTTAATTTATATAACAATTGAGTAAACCCTGAACAATCAATTCCCAAAGGAGAACGACCACCCCATAAATAGGGAGTATTCAAATAAATATAAGCATTTTCGATGAGTTTATTTTTTGCAGTTTTTTTTGAAAAATCAACCGTTAACCCATCAAAGAGGTATTCGTTTTTATTAAATGAAATATTGTTCTTTTTAAAATTTGGCAATAAACTACCTAGTACAATTGGTATATATTCTTCGGTGATTTTGTTTTGAATCACATGAATTAATTCAGCACTTAACACCTTTGAATTAGCAAAAATATACTCAAATTCATCTAACGAAATTTCAGTAATTTGTTTTTTGTCAACCCAGCAATCGTAATCGTCAAAAGCAGTTTTAATTCGTCGCCAATCTCCTTTTTTTTCTTCGTAAATCTTAACTGTTTCCCCAAACAACAATTGAGTAACCATTTCACTTCTATCCGAAGGTTCTAATCGACAAGGCACAACACTTAAATGACAAATTCCGTATTTCAAAATGGTTATTTGTTAATTGTTGTTAGTTATTAGTTTGTAGTTTTTCCATTTTTTCGTTCCCCTAAGTAAGCCCCTCCTTCGGAGGGGTTGGGGAGGCTTTACATACTTTCAATAATCATTGCGGAAGCACCTCCGCCACCATTACAAATTGCAGCAGCACCTAATTTTCCGCCATTTTGTTTTAACACATTAATTAACGTAACAATAATTCTAGCACCAGAATTGCCAAGTGGATGCCCCAACGCAACTGCTCCACCATTTACATCAACTTTTGCAGGGTTTAGGTTTAACATTTTAGTGTTAACTAATCCTACTACTGCAAATGCTTGGTTTAGCTCCCAAAAATCGATATCGTTTACTGATAATTTTGCTTTGGCTAAAGCTTTGTTTACCGCAAGTGTTGGGGAAGTTGTAAACCATTCGGGTGCTTGAGCAGCATCGGCATAATTTACAATTTTGGCGATTGGTTTCAATCCCAACTCATCCATTTTTTCTTTGCTCATTAATATTAATGCCGAAGCTCCATCGTTTAATGTTGATGCGTTTGCAGCTGTTACAGTTCCTTCTTTATCAAAAACAGGACTCAAAGCTGGAATTTTATCCATATTTACGTTGGTAAATTCTTCATCTTTAGCAACTACAATTGCATCTCCTTTTCGTTGAGGAACTTCTACAGGAACAACTTCTTCGTTAAATTTACCGGCATCCCAAGCGGCTGCAGAACGTTTGTATGAAGTAATAGCAAAATTATCCTGATCTGCTCTGCTTAATTTATATTCCTTTGCACATTTTTCGGCACAAACACCCATGTGAACTCTATTGTAAACATCAGTTAATCCATCTTTCACCATTCCGTCAATCATTTTAACATCGCCTAATTTTGTTGAAATTCTGGCATTATAATAATGAGGTACTAAACTCATGTTTTCCATACCACCAACAACAACACAATGATTATCGCCAGTCATTATTGATTGAGCACCCAACATAATGGCTTTCATGCCTGATGCACATACTTTATTTACGGTGGTACATGGAACATTTTCATTTAATCCTGCAAATATTGCAGCCTGACGAGCAGGAGCTTGACCAAGGTTTGCCTGAAGCACATTTCCCATAAATACTTCATCAACAACGTTAACATTGATGTTAGCTTTTTTTATAGCTCCTTTTATTGCAACTGCTCCCAATTTTGGAGCTTCAACTGTAGATAAACTGCCAAGAAAACTTCCTATTGGAGTTCTTGCTGCTGATATTATATATACTTCTTTCATAACTATACTGTTTAAAATTATTACCCTTTTTTGAAGCTACGAAGTTAATTATTTCATGTTAAATCGCTAAACAAAACAACATTAATTTACTTTTGAATATTAGAAGTAATTTTTTTAGAATTACTTTTACTTTTTAATTGAATATTTAATGCCAAAGCAAATAATAAATAATATTAGAGATAAACACGAGTTTATTTTTAAAATATTAATTTTTTTATCAGCCATTTCGTTGGTGGTATTTCTTTTTCCGAGAGAAGGAAAATTCAAATACGAATTTCAAAAAAACAAAACTTGGGTTCATCAGAATCTCTACGCTCCTTTTGATTTTGCGATTTTAAAATCTGAAAAAGAAATTGAAAAAGAAAAAATTAACATCCAAAATTCTCACCTACTCTACTTTAACAGAAAGGTAGAAAATGAAAAAAATTCGATAACTGAATTTAATTTACGGTTAAATAAACTTGTTGATGAAAATTCGATAACCAAATTAAATCAGGTAACTTTTCAAAATGTTGGTGCTAAAATTTTAACTAAAATATACGATATAGGTGTTTATGAACCTTCAAAAGAACTCGTTAATATAAAAGCTAATCATCGTGTATTACTTTTAAACGAGCAGAACATTGGCGAAGAATTTGAGCTGAATGATTTGTTAACCAAACAAAAAGCTTTTAAACTTATTGAAAATGAATTTAGTCAATTAGATTCATTGGTGCTTACCCTTATAAAAAATAGCTTACAGGAAAATATTATATATGATGAAAAACTTACTAATGACCATCTAACTAATCAATTACAAACCGTTTCAGCAACTAGTGGAGGCATTTTAAATGGTCAAAAAATAATAACAACAGGTGAAATTATTAATGAAGATAAATTTCTAATTCTTGAATCATTAAAAAATGAATACGAAAACAAAGTAGGAAGCAATACTTCTTTTTCTTGGATATTAATTGGTCAGTTTATTATTGTTTCTATTTTATTTTACACCCTTTTTATTTTTATAAAAAATGTATCCGGCAAAATTTTTTATGAAAACAAAGACCTATTTTTTTTGGTTTCAGTAATGATTGGTTTTCTGTTAATGACTTTGTTGGTATCAACCCCAATTATCGGGGCTAGTTTAAATGTTTATTTAGTTCCTTTCTGCTCACTGGCAATTCTTATCCGAACATTTTTTGGCACCAGAATAGCTCTTTTTGTATATGTCATCACCATTTTTATCATCAGTTTTATTGTTCCAAATTCATTTGAGTTTATATTAATAGAAATTATTGCCGGAATTATTGCACTATTTACTATACTTAATGTAAACAAACGTTCTGAATTATTTTTTACAGCATTAACCATTTTTGGCTCTTATGCAATCACTTACATTGGATTTTCAATTATACAAGAAGGCACTATTTTTTCGATAAACTGGAAAACCTTAAATTGGTTTGGAGTAAGTGCTGGATTAACTATTTTTACCTACCCATTCATTTTTGTATTAGAAAAAATGTTTGGATACATTTCGGATGTTACTTTACTGGAATTAGCTGACACCAACAATAAATTGCTACGTGAATTAAATTTAAAAGCTCCAGGCACTTTTCAACATTCCTTGCAAGTTGCTAATTTGGCCGAAGAAGCCAGTCGTGAAATTGGTGGAAACCCACTTTTAGTGAGAACTGGAGCATTGTATCATGATATAGGAAAAATGCTTGCCCCAGCTTATTTTATCGAAAATCAATCTTCTGGAATTAATCCACACGATGATTTAAGCTACGAAGAAAGTGCTTCGATAATAATTAGCCACGTAATTAATGGTATCGAAATTGCAAAAAAACATCAATTGCCAGAACAGATTATTGATTTTATTCGCACACACCATGGGACTTTAAAAACACAATATTTTTTACGAATGTTTGCTGCCGATAATCCTGATTTTAATATTGAAGATAAAATGTTTCAATATCCTGGACCTATCCCATTCACCAAAGAAACCGCTATTTTAATGATGGCTGATAGTGTTGAAGCTGCATCGAGAAGTTTAAAAAAATACAACTTGGAAACGATTACCGGTTTGGTAAACTCTATTTTAGATGCTCAAGTCAACGAAAATCAATTCAACAATACCAATATCACCTTTAAAGACATTACCATTGTTAAACGGTTGTTTATTAAAAAACTCATGAACATTTATCATGTTCGGGTGGAATATCCGAAGTAGAGACGGATAATTATCCGTCTCTACTTTAATTCCCTCCACCAGTTGGTTTTCCTTTGGTTGTTTCCACTTTTTGATGAACTTTCTTATTGTGTTTTGCCCTAGCTTTTTGTGCTATGGCTTGTTTTTTCTTCAATTCTTTTTCTTCTTTTTTAGCCATTTTTTTCGGGTTGGCAGCGCCTTTGTTTTCTTTACGTGCTTCTTCTGCGTACTGAACGCTCATGGGTTTATTTCTGCGAACTCCAGTATCGTAATGACCCTGTTTTTTATTTTTTGTAGTTCTTCCTTGAAACATGTTGTTTTGATCTAACTTTTTACTGCACGAAAAAGCTATCATTACCAAAATTACAATTGGAAGTATTTTTATGTATCTGTTCATTTTAATTAAAAAATTAGAAATTAGAAATTGGAGATTAATTTCAAATCTCTAATTTCTAATATTATTCATATTCATTCAATAACGTATTTATATCGTTAATTAGTCTGTCCACATCATTTTCTGATGTTCCATCGTAAAAACCTCTGATTCGTTTTTCTTTATCAATTAACACAAAATTTTCGGTATGGATAAAATCATCAACGCCACCATCCCCTTCTGTTATTGCTGCAAAATAGGTTTTTCTGGCTAAATCGTAAATCTGTTTTTTGTCGCCAGTAACCAAGTTCCATTTATTGGAGTTTATGTTATATTTTATCGCATATTCCTTTAGTACAGGAACAGAATCGTGTTCGGGCATTACCGTATGAGAAAGAAAAAGAACTTCATTGTTTGATTTAAACTTATCCACTACACGTTCCATTTGTTTAGTCATTTTAGGACAAATGGTTGGGCAAGTAACAAAAAAGAAGTCGGCAACATAAATTTTATCTTCGTAATCTTTTTCAGTAATTGTTTTACCATCTTGATTGGTTAAATTAAAACTACCCACACGATGTAATTTTGTCACACCTTGTACCGACTCATCAACCAATTTTGGATTTATGTCTGATGGATTAAAAACAGGAAGAACTTTAGGTTTGATTAAAAAATATGCGATAATCATACCGGTAACTATAACAATAATTGCTGGGATTAATCGCTTCATTTTTTACTGTTCATCCGTTGTTCTAAAACTTGTTGAAGCAAATCGGTGTCTAATTTTTTACCGATAATTATTTTATCCTTATCCAACAAATAAATTTGTGGTGTTGTAAAAATATCATACGTTTTACTGTAATTTAAACTTTTTACATCCGTTAACCCCGACAACACATATTCGTTTACTTTTTGTTGGTCTTTATAAACTTCTTGAGGTACAGCAACATTAATAAAATCTAATTTATGTTCAATAATAAATTTTTTCCAAGCTTCGTCATGATTAGAACTTACCGCATAAACAGTTATGTTTTTATTTCTGATGGTTTCATAGTATGCTGCTAATTTTGGCAATTCTTTTTTACAGTGTCCACACTCTGGATCCCAAAAAACTAAAACGGTGTAATCTGCATTTATTTTATGCATGTTTACCCAAGTTCTTCCAGTATCCAACAAACTTAAGTTAATGGCTTTTTTCCCTATCAATAAAGGCTCTTGAACGATGGCTCGCTCCCGAATTTTTTCTACTTGTGCAGAATCTACCCAATACGCTAATTCATGTGTGTAATATTTTAACGCCATGTGAACAAAAACGCCATCCATACCCATGTATTTTGATTTTTCGAAATTATTGGTAATGTAATGGATAGTGTATTTATAAATTTCTGAGCCAAATGTTGTTTTAGAAATAATTCTATCCGCCTCAGCATTAATAGAGTCGGGATGTTGAAGTACAATTTTATTAAAATATTTTTCTAGTTTGTTATGATAAATGGGTGTTCTCATTAAACGGTCGTCTTTAAAATCAAAATCATCCCAAAAATGATCCTTCATGTAATAATATTTTTTATAACGAATGGTTGAATCATTTTTTTCTTCAGCAAATTCAGGCACTTCTGGCTCTTTCATGGCTTTGAAAATAGCAGTAACAAACGAATTTGGATTATTATTCATGATGTCGAGCCTAAATTGTTTAATTTCTTCATTTACCTTTATGAATTCCTCTGATATCTTTTTCTTTTCGATTTCCGATATTTTTTCGTCGGCTAATTTAGTTTGTACTTCATTCAATATTTTTTGTTTATCACCAACAAATAACATGTGCTTAAAGAACAATTTATTTTCTTCCGATTTTTTGATTACCATGTTTTTTACATAATTATTGGTATCTGTTTCAATATCAATAAGAGGTTCATTTACAACCAATTCGAATAACTGGGTATTGTTCATGATGATAGTATAAATACCTCCTGGCAAAGCTTCAGCTCCTTGAAACACACATATACCATTAGCATCAATTCTTGCTGTATCTTTGTAATATTGCTTATTACCAAAATAATTTCCTAAATAACAAGTGGTATCTTTAAGTCCTTTGAATTTTATTTTTATTTTGTAACCATCGTCTCCAGCAAAAACAGACAAACAAAAGCTCGAAATGAGTGCAATAACTAATAGTTTCTTCATAACTTTATAAAATAATTTTAGTGGTTCAAATTTAGTGATATAATTTGTTTTAATGGGTAACCAATTATTTTTAACATACATTTAACGTGCCAACATACATCATCTACATATCTGTTATTGTTCCATCAATACTTATAAGTTTAGGTGCCGCTTTGTACGTTTTTCAGGAACGGTTAATTTTTAGACCAGACAAACTCTCTGAAAAACATGAATTTAAGTTTGGGCAGAATTTCGAGGAACTAAACTTTGCCACGGAAGACAACAATACCATCAACGCAATATTATTTAAAACAGAAAAACCAAAAGGCATCGTTTATTA